>DASVGZ010000334.1:0-7652 GCA_036379275.1 Acidiphilium sp.
GGTGCCGCCGCCTCGCAAAGGGTTTCGAGGCGACCATCGCCAGCGCCACCGCATGGCTCCTTCTCGCTCACATCCGCATCCTCACACGAAAAATCGCCCGGCAATGGTAGCTCAACTGTCTTTCAGAGTCGGGTTCTCAGAATACGCGATTATGAAAAATCGCTTGAAATCGCCCGCGACTTAGCGCAACGAAATCCTGATGATATAAACCTCCAGATATTTATGGTATGTGTTTTGGCTGAAACTCCAAATCGCATTAGCCAAACACTTGAAAAAATCTCAACTATAAGGAAAGTCTATCATCTGTCCGAGAATGAAATTTCAACCTTAATATCCCTTGAACAACAATTGACCAACGTCGTTCCAAATTTGTAATCAGGCTTCGGCGACGCGGATCACCAGCTTGCCGAAATTGCGTCCCTGAAACAGGCCGATGAACGCGGCCGGCGCGTTTTCCAGCCCGTCGACCACATCCTCGAGCAGTTTCACCGAGCCTGCCCCGACCCAGGCGTCCATATCCCGGCGAAACGCCTCGAACCGGTCGGCAAAATGGTCGACGATGATGAACCCCTGCATGTGGATGCGCTTCTGCAGCACAACCGCCATCGCTTTCGGCAGGCGGTCGGGTCCGGGCGGCGCGGCGGTGTCATTGTAATGGGCGATCAGACCGCAGACCGGCACGCGCGCGCCAACATTCAGCAGCGGAAGCACCGCGTCGAACACCGCGCCGCCGACATTCTCGAAATAGACATCGATCCCGCCCGGGCAGGCTTCGGCAAGCAGCCCGGCAAGATGCGGATCGCGATGATCGAGGCAGGCATCGAAGCCGAGTTGCCCGACCGCGTGGCGGCATTTGTCGGCGCCGCCGGCAATCCCGACCACCCGTGCGCCCTTGAGTTTGGCGATCTGCCCGACCACGGAGCCAACCGCCCCGGTCGCAGCGGCAACCACCACGGTTTCGCCCGGTTTCGGCTGGCCGATATCGAGCAGGCCGACATAGGCGGTGAATCCGGGCATTCCGAGCCCGCCCAGCGCCAGCGAGGGCCGCGCCATGGCGCCGAGCGGGGTCAGCCCCTGCCCGTCCGACAGTGCATAATCCTGCCAGCCGGCCCCGCCGAGCACCAGGTCTCCGTCCTGGAACCGTTGGTTCCTGGAGGCGACGACGCGGCTGACCGTGCGACCGACCATGGGAGCGCCCAGCCCGACCGATGGCGCATAGGTCGGCCCGATCTCGTACATCAGGCCGCGCATATAGGGATCGAGCGACAGATAGAGGGTGCGCAGCAGAACCTGCCCCTCGTCCGGCTTCGGGATGGCGGCCGTATCGAGGCGGAAATCCGCCTCGGCGGGCAGACCGCGCGGGCGCGATGCGAGGACGATGCGGCGGTTGGCTGTGTCGGTTTGCGGCATGGGGGACGATCTGGTGACGGCGGGACCGGTCGTCCAGTGGAACACCTGTTTCGATGGCAAAAATATAATAAAAATACCGGCGAAAGCCGATCCTGGTCACGGATTTGCGCCCGTTGCGCCGACGGCAAGGGATGGACCGGGCGGCCCGGATGGTTCACAAGGCGCGGGATGGAGACCCGCATCGAGCGCCTGTGCATGGAGAACGGGCTCAAAATGACCGGCCCGCGCCGGGTCATCGCCCGTGTCCTGTCGGAAGCGACCGGCCACCCCGATGTCGAGGAACTGCACCATCTGGCCCATCGGCTCGATCCCAGGATTTCGCTCGCCACCGTCTATCGCACCGTGCGCCTGTTCGAACAGCACGGCATTCTGGAACGGCGCAACCTCGGCAGCCGCCGGGCGCGCTACGAAATGTCAGGCGAACACGACCATTTCCATCTGATCGATCAGGAAAGCGGACGCGTGATCGAATTCGATGAACCGGAAACCGAACTGCTGATGCGCCGCGTCGCCGCCCGCCACGGTTTCGAGCTGGTTTCGCTGAAGATCGAACTGTTCGGCCGGAAGGCCGGATCGAGCCCCGCGAGCGCCGAAGCCACCCCCGTGGAAAAGACCCACACCCCATGAACCCCGAAACGGACATCGGCACCTCCGCCGGCTTCGGCGAACTGCGGATCGGCAATCTCGGCGTGCGGCTCGCGGCCAGCGCCGACGAACTCGACGCCGTCCAGGCTCTGCGCTTTCGCATCTTTTACCAGGAAATGGGCGCAACCCCGGATGCCGAGGCCCGTGCAAGCCTGCGCGACCGCGACCGGTTCGACGCGATCGCCGACCACCTTCTGGTGATCGACCACGATATCGCCGGAGACGCGCGCGGCGTGGTTGGCACCTACCGGCTGATCCGCCAGGAGGCGATCGCCGGGGTCGGGCGGTTCTATTCGGCCGACGAATACGATCTCTCGGCGCTCGAACGGTTCCCCGGCCGGCTGCTCGAACTCGGGCGATCCTGTGTGGACGCCGCCTACCGCTCGCGCGCGGTGATGCAGTTGCTGTGGAGTGGCATCGCTGCCTACGTGTTCCAGTACGAGATCGACCTGATGTTCGGCTGCGCAAGCCTGCCCGGCACCGATCTCGACGCCCTCGCCCCCGACCTCGCCTACCTGTTCAATCACCATCTGGCTCCCGAAAGCATCCGTCCGCACGCCCTGCCGGATCGCTATGTCGATATGCGGCGGCTCGATCCTGGAACGATCGATCCCAAACGGGTGCTCGCCGGGCTGCCGCCGCTGATCAAGGGCTATCTCCGGCTCGGCGGTTTCGTCGGCGACGGCGCGGTGATCGACTGGCAGTTCAACACCACCGACATCGCCGTGGTGGTACAGACCGATCTGGTCACCGAGAAATACTACCGGCACTACGAGCGCCAGGCTCGCTGAAGGATTTCGGCCCGCTGAAAGATTTAGGGCGAACGCTGCCCGGCGCCGGACGCGGTTGGCCTCGCCGCCGCGCCGCGCTATGCGTGCGCCCGACATATCCCGCTTGAGGCAAGACACCCCAGATGGCCGAAGACGACGACACATCGATCCCCGACAGCCTGCTGCCCTACGACGCGTGGACGGAGGAAGCACTGCGGCTGGTGGTGCAGCGCGCCCTTCAGCACGCGGAGCGCGAGGGACTTCCGGGCAACCATCATTTCTACATCACCTTCCGCACCGCGCATTCGGGCGTGATCATGCCGGACCGGCTGCGCGCCCAGTATCCGGAAGAGATGACCATCGTTCTCCAGCACCAGTTCCGCGATCTCACGGTCGATCCGGTCGAGGAGGTGTTCACGGTGAAGCTGTCGTTCGGCGGAATTCCGTCAACGCTCACGATTCCGCTCGCCGCCGTCACCGCCTTTGCCGATCCCGAGGTCCGTTTCGGGCTGCAGTTTACCGTGAGCGAAGACGAAACCGCGCCGGAACCGGAAGTCGCGGCACCTGAGCCGCCCGAGCCCCGCCCGGAACCGAGCGGCCCGGCGGATGTGGTCAGTCTCGACGCGTTCCGCCGCCGTCCGCCCGCCAAGGATTAGGAGAGTCCCGCCATGAACGTGATCGCCCGAAAGACGCCCGGTTTCGCCTTCACCACGATGTTCCCGCTCGGCCATGACGAGACTCCGTGGCGCAAGCTCGATCTCGGCGGCGTGTCGACGATCGCGGCGGACGGCCGAACGATCGTGAAGATCGCGCCCGAAACGCTTTCGGCGCTCGCCTTCGAGGCGTTCCACGAGGTCTCGCACCTGCTGCGCCCCGGCCATCTCGCGCAACTGCGCTCGATCCTCGACGATCCCGAGGCGTCGGAGAACGACCGCTACGTCGCGATGGAGTTCCTGAAAAACGCGAACATCGCCGCCGGCGGCGTGCTGCCGATGTGCCAGGACACCGGCACCGCCATCGTCTTCGGCAAAAAGGGCCAGCGCGTCTGGGTCGAGGGCGACGAGGAGGAAGCCTTCGCGCGCGGGGTCTACCGCACCTATACCGAGACCAATCTGCGCTATTCGCAGATGGCGCCGCTCACGATGTTCGACGAGGTGAATACCGGCACCAACCTGCCGATCCAGTGCGATATCCTGGCCGCCCCCGGCGAGGCGCACGCCGAGGAATTCGACCTGATGTTCGTCGCCAAGGGCGGCGGATCGGCAAACAAGAGCTTCCTGTATCAGGAAACCCGGGCGATCTTGAACCCGGCGAAGCTGATCGAGTTCATCGAGACCAAGGTGAAAACGCTCGGAACCTCGGCCTGCCCGCCCTATCACCTTGCCGTCGTGATCGGCGGCACATCGGCCGAGACGACGATGAAAACCGTCAAACTCGCCTCCACCCGCTGGCTCGACACGCTGCCGACCGAAGGCTCGCCGCTCGCCCACGCGTTCCGCGACCGCGCGCTGGAGCAGCAGATTCTGGACATGACCCGGCGGATCGGCATCGGCGCGCAGTTCGGCGGAAAATATTTCTGTCACGATGTCAGGGTTGTGCGGTTGCCGCGCCATGGTGCGTCCCTGCCGGTCGGTATCGGCGTGTCCTGCTCGGCGGACCGACAGATCCGGGCGAAAATCACCAAAGACGGCGTGTTTCTCGAACGGCTCGAAACCGACCCGGCAAAATATCTGCCCGAAGTGACCGACACCCATCTCGGCGGCGAGGTCGTCCATATCGATCTCGGACGGCCGATGGCCGAAATCCGTGCCGAACTGTCGAAGCATCCAGTCAAGACCCGCGTGGCGCTGACCGGAACCATCGTGGTCGCGCGCGATATCGCCCATGCGAAGCTGAAGGAACGGCTCGACCGGGGCGAGGCATTGCCCGATTACATCAAGGATCACCCGGTCTATTACGCCGGTCCCGCGAAGACGCCCGAAGGCATGGCGACCGGCAGCTTCGGCCCGACCACGGCCGGGCGGATGGACAGCTACGTCGCCGAGTTCCAGGCGGCCGGCGGATCGCTGGTGATGCTCGCCAAGGGCAACCGCTCTCGCGCGGTGCGCGACGCCTGCAAAACTCATGGCGGATTCTATCTCGGCTCGATCGGCGGCCCTGCCGCCGTTCTCGCGCGCGATAACATCCGGCATGTCGAGGTTCTGGAATATCCCGAACTCGGCATGGAGGCGGTCTGGAAAATCGAGGTCGAGAACTTCCCCGCCTTCATCGTGATCGACGATAAGGGCAACGACTTCTTCGCGGATCTTGCCTGATGGAGAGGATCATGGCGCACCTGACCTTCATCTGGCGCGCAGCGCCGATGGCGCTGCCGCGCGGCAACGACTTCTTCGCGGATCTCGGCTGAACCGCCATGAAATTCACCATCGACCGCATCGATCATGTCGTTCTCACCTGTAGCGATCTCGGCGCCACCGCCGAATGGTATGAACGGGTGCTCGGCATGGAGCGCGAGGAATTCGGGCCGAACCGGCGAACCGCACTCCGGTTCGGCGCGCAGAAGATCAACCTGCATCAGGCCGGCGCCGAGCTCAGCCCGCACGCGGCGAAACCGCAACCGAGCGCTCTCGATATCTGCTTCGTCACCGCCCTCGGCACCGACGATGTCGTCGCGCATCTGAAGAACCGGGGAGTCGAGATCATCGAAGGGCCGGCGGTAAAAACCGGCGCTCTCGGCGCGATGCGCTCGGTGTACTGCCACGATCCCGATGGCAACCTCATCGAGATCGCCAGCTACCTGGAGGATTGAGAGGATGCAGGACGCCGTCGCCCGGCGCCTGGGACTGGTTGCCTTCGCGCTGTTCCTGGTCACGATTCCGCTGTCGAACTGGATGATCGGCAATGTCGGCACCGTATGCGCGGAGCATGGGCCATGCCTGATTCCGGTGGCGCCGGACATCATGGCTCCCTCCGGCGTTCTCACCGCAGGCCTCGCCCTCGTTCTGCGCGATATCGTCCAGCGTTGCCTCGGCGCGCGCTGGGGCCTGCTCGCGATCGTTCTGGGCGCGGCGATCTCGGCTCTGGTCGCGCCGGCATCCCTTGTGCTCGCCTCGGCCGTGGCGTTCCTCAGCTCGGAACTGGCCGATTTCGCGATCTACACGCCATTGCAGCGGCGCGGGCTGACGCGAGCGGTGCTGGCGTCCTCCGGCGTCGGAATCGTCATCGATTCCCTCGTGTTCCTCACCCTCGCCTTCGGATCGCTCGCCCTTCTGCCGGGGCAGATCATCGGCAAGCTGTTGTCCATCGGCTTCGCCGTACCGCTGATCCAGCTCACCCGCCGCCTGGTACCAAGCCCGAGCCCGACATGAACCTTTCCGATTTCGACTACCACCTGCCGCCCGAACGGATTGCGGCGGAACCGGCACGACCGCGCGATTCGGCGCGGCTTCTGCACGTGGCGAAGGACGGTCTGCACGACCGGACGGTGCGCGACCTGCCCTCGCTGCTGCGCGCGGGCGACTGTCTCGTGGTCAACGACACACGGGTGATCCCGGCCCAGTTGCAGGGGCGGCGCGGCGACGCGCATATCGGCATCACGCTCGACCGGCCGCTCGCCGACGGAAGCTGGCGGGTTCTTCTGCGCAACGCCCGGCGCGCCAGGGTGGGCGAAACCATCGAAATCGACGGCGCGGACGGATTTTCCGCGACCGTTGCCACGCGCTCCGATGACGGTTCGGCATCGTTGCGCTTCAACCTGGACGGCGTGGCATTCCGCGCGGCACTCGAGCAGGCCGGCGCGCTCGCCCTGCCGCCCTACATCCCGCGCGCCGAAGGCGTGACCGAACTGGATGCCGCCGATTATCAGACCATGTTCGCAAAACGCGAGGGTGCGGTCGCCGCACCGACCGCGGGACTTCACTTCACCGATGCGCTGCTCGCCGCGCTGACCGAACGTGGCATCGATCTCGTCCGCATCACCCTGCATGTCGGTGCGGGAACCTTCCTTCCGGTGCGCGGCGAAAATGTCGCCGAACACCGGATGCACGCCGAACGCGGCGAGATTTCCGAGGCGGCGGCACAGACAATCAATGCCGCCCGCGCGCGGGGCGGCCGGATCGTCGCGGTCGGCACCACCAGCCTCCGGGTTCTGGAAACCGCCGGCAATGACGCGGGGGTCATCGAACCCTGGACCGGCGAGACCGATCTGTTCATCCTGCCCGGCTACCGGTTTCGCATGGTCGATCTGCTGATGACCAATTTCCACCTGCCGCGCTCGACCCTTCTGATGCTGGTCGCCGCGTTCTCCGGGCTGGACCGGATCAGGACCGCCTACGCCCACGCGGTCGATACTGGCTACCGGTTCTATTCCTACGGCGACGCCTGCCTTCTGGAGAAAGCATGACCGGCTTCGGCTTTTCCCTGCTCGCGACCGACGGCCCGGCCCGGCGCGGGCGCATCGCCAGCGCCCACGGCACGGCGGAAACTCCTGCGTTCATGGCGGTCGGCACCGCCGGAACGGTGAAGGCGATGATGGCCGATTCGGTGCGCGCGACCGGCACCGAAATCATCCTCGGCAATACCTACCATCTCATGCTGCGCCCCGGCGCGGAACGGGTCGCCTCGCTGGGCGGACTGCACCGGATGGCCGACTGGCCGGGCATCATCCTGACCGATTCGGGCGGATTCCAGGTGATGTCGCTCGCGAAGTTGCGCAAACTCGACGAGGTAGGCGTCACCTTCCGCTCGCATATCGACGGCTCCGCCCACCACCTGACACCGGAACGCTCGACCGCGATCCAGCACGCCCTTGATTCGACGATCACCATG
>DASVGZ010000335.1:0-2577 GCA_036379275.1 Acidiphilium sp.
GGGAATAACCGGATTACCCGCCATATCAACCGCCTGAAAATAGCGCCCGTCCAGTTTGATCCGGGCATCCTCGCGCGCGAGCACGGTGTTCGGCTGGGTGCCTGCCGCGACCAGAATAGCGCGTGCCGGCAGGGTGATCTCGCCATCCGGTCCCCGCAGCCGCAATCCCGAGGCGTGACCGAATTCATCGGTCTCGACGGCAACCGGCGTCAGCCCTTCGGCAAACCGCACACCCTCTTCCATCGCCTTCGCGACTTCTTCGTGGTTGAGCGTATAGCTTGGCGCATCGATCAATCTGCGACGATAGGCGATGGTCGCCTCACCCCAGAGATCCAGCATCGGCGCGAACCGCGGTGCGCGCCCCTCACGTTCAGCCGCGGCGCGCTCCCGGGCCAGTGTATCGGCATGGGCGAGAAATTCTTCGGCGATGGCTGCATCTTCGGCAGACCATCTCGAACGCACCTGTGCCTCGCCACGCTCGGCGACGAGCACCCGGTACCGCAGCGCGAATTTCTCGACCTGCCGGACATAATAGGCAAGGCTTTCAGTCGCGGTGTCGATCGCCGTCAGACCGCCGCCCACGATCACGACCGGCAGACGCAATTGCAGATTGGCGATCGAGGATGGTTTCGCCGCCCCTGTCAGTTGCAGCGCCATCAGAAAATCGGAAGCCTGCCGCACGCCGCGCGCAAGACCGTTCGGGATGTCCAGAACCGTCGGTCGCCCAGCCCCCATGCACAGCGCGATATGATCGAAACCCATCCCCCAGGCGTCGTCGATCGACACTGTTGCGTCTCCGCCGAACCTCACGCCACCGAACGCGGCGAACCGGGTTCTCCGCTCCAGCAGGACGCGAATCAGCTTCAGGGAATGCTTGTTCCATCGAACCGTGATGCCGTATTCCGCCACGCCGCCGAACCCGGCCATCACCCTGTCATCCAGGCTCTCGAACAGCGCGGCGGAATCTCGGATCGGTTCCATCGGGTCGAAAGACAGAGGCTCGATCTTCAATCCGTCCACCGCGACGATGCGGTGGCCTTCGTTCAGCAGATGATGCGCAAGGGTGAACCCTGCCGGACCGAGCCCGACGATCAGGGCGGAACGGCCGGTATCGGGCTTTTCCAGCGGCCTGCGGATGTCGAGCGGATTCCAGCGGACAAGCAGTGCATAGATTTCGAAACCCCAGGGCAGATCCAGCACATCGCGCAGGATGCTGCTTTCGGCCTGCGGAATATCGACCGGCTCCTGTTTCTGATAGATGCAGGCTTTCATGCAGTCGTTGCAAATCCGGTGGCCGGTTCCGGCAACCATCGGGTTATCGATGACGATGGTCGCGAACGCACCGAGCAGCATCCCCTCGGCGCGCAACTGGTGCATCTCGCTGATCCGCTCTTCCAGCGGACAGCCGGCGAGCGAAACGCCGAACGGCGAGGCCTGAAATGCGCCGGTCTTGCGATCCTTGAGCCCTTGCGAACAGCTATCCTTGCCCTGGGCATGGCACCAGATGCAGTAATTCATCTGATCCAGCGCCTGTTCGGTGGTCATGCCGGCATCGGTCAGGGTAAAGCCGTCCCGGGCGCGCCAACCGGTTTCCGGCAGGCGGAGCATGGTGACGCCATCCCTCTCGATCGTTTCGACCGGAACAAGGTGCAGGGGATCGACACGGTGCGGAACACGGAACACGACATCATCTGTATGGAACTTGCGCCCCTCCCCGGTCAGGGTCGCCCATGCGGCATATCGTCTGGCGAGATCGAGCCTGTCAGCATCGCCGGCCTTTTCCCAGGCAAGAACCGATGCCGCGAAAACGGTTTCGGTGAACGGATCGACGCCTTCCGCCCGCAAAGCCGAACGCAAACCGGCTCCATCGAACCCCGATGGATCGGGCCAGGTTTTCACCGCCTGACGCTGGACGAAATTCCGCTTGACGGCATGGACTGGCGTGCGTGCCTCCGTTTCGGCCCGGATTGCCGCCAGCTCGGTCTCGATACCGAACACCTCGCCAAGCATCGCCTCCAGATGAGGCGACAGCGCGATCAGCAGTTCTGCCTCGTCCTTCCGCCCGACATGGTCGGGCATGGCGCGCGCGGTCATCAATGCACCATGAAGCGCCGGGTCGGCGATCTTCAGCCGTTCGACGAAATCGCGATCGAGACGGACCAGCGTATCCCGGTCGGCCAGAGTTCCTGTTTCCACCATTCCGGACCGATCATCTTTCATGTTGGCCATGGGAAAATCTGCCACGCGTGCCGGACGTGGACAAGCGCATAGATCGGATTGGCAGCGATCATATGGAAGGCTATGCGCAAACCATGAATGCCATTCTGGTGGAACAACTGACCAAGCGGTTCGGAACCGTTACGGCGGTCGACGGAATCAGTTTCGCCGTGCCGCGCGGAACGACAACGGGTCTGCTTGGCGGCAATGGCGCCGGCAAGACCACCACGATCGCGATGATCATGGGCCTGGTCGAGCCGACTGCCGGCACCGTGAGCGTGCTCGGTGCGCAGATGCCGCGTCAGCGCTACCGGGTGCTGCACCGGATGAACTTCGAAAGCCCCTACGTGGAAATGCCGA
>DASVGZ010000336.1:0-3131 GCA_036379275.1 Acidiphilium sp.
CGCACGGCACGGCGACCCTGTTCTGCCGGCCGGACCGGACCCGCCGGACGCTGCCGATGCCGCCGGAAGACCTGCTGGACGCCGGGATTCTGCTCTATCTGCAAAGCCTCGGCCTTGCGGGCGGAAAGCGCGGCGGCAAGCAAGGCGGCTGAATTCCGAAGCCGGGTGCGCGAATTTTCTTGACAGGGGTAATCCTCGGCCGATAAGTAAATGTATCTTACATTTACATGGTGACCTCATGAGCGGCACGGCGACTCCGAACGGCTATGGCGCTTCTCCCTGGGCGGATCGGCCCGGATGGGGCGAAAACGGGCAGAACGGCGGCGGCCAGAACGGCGGCAGATGGGGCGGCCCGCAGCCGGACAGAGGGTGCGGCGGGCACCGGTTTTTCGCGTCCCGCGCGCCGTGGATCGCGGTGATGGTTCTCGGCTTCATCGCGTGGTGGCCGATCGGGCTGCTCGCCCTGGCCTTCCTGGTTTTCGGAGGCCGACACTGGGCTTATGGCTGGCATTCGCACTGGCATTCGTGCGCGGGGCACGGCCCGCGCGGGCGGTGGAGCCGCCACGGCGAGGAGTGGGCCGGAGAGTGGAAACGCGAGTGGAAACGGGACTGGAAGCGGAGAATGCACCGGGGCGGCTGGAACGACGAACCGCCGCCGAGCGGCAACCGCGCCTTCGACGACTATCGCGCCGAAACGCTGCGCCGGCTGGAGGAAGAGCAGAAGGAATTCTCCGATTTCCTCGACCGGCTGCGCTATGCGCGGGACAAGGCCGAGTTCGACAGCTTCATGACGGAGCGCCGCGAGCGGCCCCCGTCGAACGATGGTTCGAACGACGATTCACACGATGGGTCGCCGGAGAATGGCCCCTCACCCGGACCGGAGCAGCCGGTATAACCGTGACATTCCGATGACCGTCCTGGTGACCGTCCGCTCCGCCACTGGTTTCGCGGGGCGGAACGGGCTATCGCGGGGGACATGAACGATGGCACGGTCGCGGAAATGCCCCGTCCCCCCACCACAACGCGGCGCGCGGTGGTCGATCTCGGGTCGAACTCGGTGCGGCTCGTGGTGTTCGAAGGCCAGTCCCGCAATCCGGTGCAGATTTTCAACGAAAAGGCGGTGCTGCGGCTCGCGCGCGGGCTGATCCGCACCGGGCGGCTCGACGACGCCGCGATGGACGAGGCGGCGACCGTGATCCGCCGCTATGGCGCGATCGCCCGCGCGATGGGGGCGCACCCGTTCGAGGCGCTGGCGACCTCGGCGGTGCGCGACGCGGAAAACGGCCCGGAATTCACCGCGCGGCTGGAGGCCGAGACGCCGGGGCTGAAGGTGGTCGTTCTGCCCGGCGAGGAGGAGGCGCGGCTTTCGGCCGAGGGGGTTCTGTGCGGGATTCCGGGGGCGAGCGGGATTCTCGCCGATCTCGGCGGCGGTTCGCTCGAGGTGGTGCGGCTCGCGGGCGGAGAAATCGGCGACGCCGCGACCATGCCGGTGGGCGTGATCCGCCTCGCCGAGCGGGCCGGCGGCGACACGGTGCGGGCGAAATCGATCGTCACCGAGGGGCTGGCCGGCGTGCCGTTCCTGGCGGACGGCGCGGGCGGCGACCTGTATGTTTCGGGCGGCGCGTTCCGCGCACTCGCGCGCATCCATATCGCGCAGACCGGATATCCGCTCGCCATGGTGCATCACTACACGATCGGGCGAGACGAGGCGCGCGACCTTTCGGCGGTGATCGGCGAGGCCGGGCGGCGGCTGATCGAGCGGATGCCGGGGGCGGCGCGCAAGCGGATCGAGGATTTGCCGTTCGCCGCGATCATCCTGCGTCGCCTGCTGCGCGCGACCGGTGCGGCGCGCGTGGTGTTCAGCGCCAACGGGCTGCGCGAGGGCTGGTTTCTGCGCCAGTTGCCGCAGGCGATGCGCGCGCAGGACCCGCTGGTTGCCGCCGGGCGGGATTTGACCGTCGGCCTGCTGCGCGACCCGCGCCTGCCGGATGCGCTGCTCGGCTGGACCGCGCCGCTGTTTCCCGTCGAAACCCATGGCCAGCACCGGCTGCGCGAGGCGGCGTGCTGGTTTTCCGATATTGGCAACCACGAGCACCCGGAATATCGCGCCGAGCAGGCGTTTCTGCGCGTGCTGCGCCAGACCGGGGTGGGGCTCGACCATCACGCGCGCGCGTTTCTCGCCCTCACCCTCGCCATGCGCTACGAGGCGCCGACCGAGAGCCCGTTTCTCGCCCCTGCCCGCGCGCTGCTCGACATGGCATCCGCGCGGCGGGCCGAAACCCTGGGGACAGCACTGCGGCTTGCCTATACGCTGTCCGCCGGGACGCCGGCGCTGCTGGCCGCGACCGGGCTTGCGATTCGCGGTGACCGGCTGATCCTGACGCTCGACGCGGCGAGCGGGGTATTCGCCGGCGACCCGATCGAGCGGCGGCTCAACCGGCTCGCCTCGATGGTCGGGCTCGACCCCGAGACGAATTTGCGGTGATGCGTTATTTATCAGCCGCCGTCTCCGTTAGTTAAGACGGGGCGGGCAGACACTTTTCGCCTGAACTAATGCATCGTTAAATTTAAAAACCTGATCCGCGCTGTCGCGAGTCCGGTTTTTGCGTGCGCAACCCGTCTCCGGCGACCGGTCCGGCCCGGTTTTATTGGCCGGTTTTATCGGGGGGCTTGCAATCGGTTCCGGCCGGGCGTAAATACGCATTCTAAATGCTGCTTTAGAAAGAAGCCGCAATGACCGCGTTGAATTCAAAGCGCGGAGCGATGGAGCTGTGCCGGTGTTTGAAACCTGTTTCGATACAGGATCGAGTCGGAGACGTAATCCGTGAGTGACCGACTGTCCCGCTGGTCGCCGCTGATCTTCGCCTGCGCGCTGGCGAATTTTCTCGCCGCCCAACTGCTTCTGCTCGGCGGCGTGGCCTGGCCGGGCGCCGCACTGTTCGCGGGCGCAACGCTCGTCATGGTGCATCTTGTCACCATCGGCTGGCTGACCCTTCTGATTTTCGGCGCGCTGTTCCAGTTCATTCCGGTGATCACCCAGCACTATCTGCTGAACCAGCGTCTCTCTCTGGTGTTTCTGGGCCTGGCAGAGGCCGGGCTTGCATTGATGATCGCCGGATTTCTGCTGGCAG
>DASVGZ010000337.1:0-3487 GCA_036379275.1 Acidiphilium sp.
CATGACATGGCGTGCCAGACACCACCACCCGTTCACACATAAATGGGCATGGCAGGCAATTTTCCTATCCCGCCCCCCGGCTTTGCCCATGTGCCCTGCACGGGGTGCGGCGCTTCATGCCGAAACGAAGGGCAGATCGGCGGCCGGTCCCGGCGGGGCGAAGGCGAGGCGCGCGGGCGGGCCGAACCCGAGATGCGGCACCGCGAGAACCTCGCCCGCCCGGAAAAAGGCCGGCAGAGTGCGGAGAATCGCCGAAGGCAGCCGGGACTCTCGGCGAAAGGCGGCGGCGCGGGTGCCGAGCGCGCCGAGCGCATCCGCCCCTCCGGGCGTCGAAAGGATACGGAACCGGCCATCCCACACCGCGCCCGGGACCGGCGCGACCGGCCCGGCACAGGCGGACGCCTCCCGGATCATGAGCCAGCCGGGGCCGAGCCTGCCCGCCGCCATGATCCGCACACCGCCGAGGGTTGCCGCGCACAGGCCCGCGGCGAGACGGGCGATCCCGTCCCGGCGCGGCGGGTAGACCGCGCCGCCGATGACGCGGAGCAGTGCCGCCAGCGCATCCTCCGGCGCCCGGTCGGCGCGAAGGATCGCGAAGCCCCCGGGGGCGATCGTTGCGTGCCCGGCGAGGAAGCCGGCGGTCTCGCGCTGGGCAGCCGCCAGCGCCCCAACCGCTTCCGGGTCGGGTCGGGTCGGGTCGGGATGGGAGGCGCGCACGCGGGCGCGTTCGAATCGCGGATTCGTGTTCGACGGATCCTCGACCCAGGCCACGCCACGCGCGCGAAGTTCGACACGGAGTTCATCCGGGCCGATGCCGAGCAGAGGGCGGAGCAGGACGACATCGTGACGGGACGCAAAGCCCGCCATGCCGGCCGCGCCGCGCCGGCCCCGCACGGCGCGCATGGCAAGGAGCTCGGCCTGATCGCCGGCGTGATGGCCGAGCAGGAGATGCAGCGCACCGGCCTGCCGCGCCGCTTGCGCCAGCGCCGCGTGGCGGGCGACCCGGGCGCGCTCCTGCAAGGCCGGCCCCTGTGCCAGGTTCAACGGAAGAATTCGCGACCCGATGCCGAGAGCCGCGAGACGGCTGGCGGTCAGTGTGGCTTCGGCCGCGGATTCGGAGCGCAGCCCGTGATCGGCGATCAAGGCGATCAGTGAGCCGCCGGCATCGCCGGCCCAGTCATGGGCGAGCAGGGCAAGCGCGGTGCTGTCGGCGCCGCCGGAGACGGCAACGGCAAGACGCGGTTCAGGGCCGAACGGACCGAGTCGGGCCATCGCCCCGGCAAACCGTTCGGCCAGAGACCGATCAGGTATCCCGGTCAGCTGCAATGGGCGCGGCGGCGCGCGTCGCTGAGTTGCGTCGTGAAACTCGCCGAGGCCGGATGCTGGATCGATCCCAGAACGTCGCAGGCTTCCTGATTCCGGTGCAGCGCCGACAAGGAACTGGCGAGACCGAGCAGCGCATAGGGCGCGTGGGGACCGGCGTGGTTCACGTTATAGGCATCGTCATAGGCGATCGCCGCCGCCTGATGGTTGCCCTGCCCCGCGAGCGCTTCCCCCAGGGTGAGTTCGGCCTCGCCGTCGCCGGCCTTTTTGCCCTGGCGCGCGATGACCGCCCGTGCGTCGGCCTCGGCGCCCCGATAGTCGCGCGCGGCGAGCGCGCGGCGGGCGGCGGTGATCGAGGCAACCGGACGGGCCGGGGCCGCGGCGGCGGCCTGCTGGCCTGAAGCCTGCCCCGAGGTCACCGGCCTTTGGGCCGGTATCGTTCCCAGGGTACCGCCGGCGGACGGCGGTGCCCCGTTCTGCGGCGCCGCACCACCCGTACCCTGACCGCCTTGATCGAGCTTGAATTTCAGGTCGCCGAGTTCCTGGTTGATCTGGCCGTTCTGGGCCGCGACCTCATGCTCCAGCGTGTCGACCCGGCCGCGCAGCGACTGGACCTGATCCTCCAGCGTCTGCACCTGCTGGAGCAGGTTGGGCAGAAGCGCGCTGGACGCCTGGGAACTGCCGGAGGATTGCGGTTGCGACGGTGCGAGCACGGAATTGCCGGAACCGTTCTGCTGCAACGCCTGAACCTGCTGGCGGAGTTCCAGAATCTGGTTTTCCAGGGCGATGCCCTCGCGACTCGAAATCATCTGGGCATGGGCGGATGCAAACGGGATCAGGCCTGCGAGGACAAGTGTGGGAAGACAGGCGATGAGACGGCGATGACGCATGGGACATCCTTGCGATGGCTGCACGGGTGGCGATCTAGATGCCCTAAAATCCGTCCCGCGGCAAAGGGAACCGTGTGGCTCTACGCCGGCCCCCGAACGCAAAACGGCGACCCGCTCACACGGATCGCCGGATGCGGGGCCGCCGGTCTTTGCGCCCGGCGGCTCATCGGAAACGCTATCCGATACCGGTGGCCGATATCAGTGGCAGTTCTGCGGGTTGAAGCCCTGAACCGACGTGATCGCGACGCGATCCTGTGCGTAGTCCGCCGGGGTGTTGCCGGGGGAGACGAGGCAGGACTTGCCGTAGGACACGGTCTGGACACGCGACGGGCTCACGCCCTTGGCGACCAGGAAGTTGCGGGCGGCGTTGGCGCGGCGATGGCCGAGGGCGAGGTTGTAGGCCTCGGTGCCCCGCGGGTCGGCGTTGCCGGCGACCAGAACGTCGACATTCGGATACTTGGCGAGCCAGGCGGCCTGACGGTCAAGCGTAGAACGGTCGGTTTCGGACAGGTTCGACTTCGCGAAAGCGAAGAAAGCGCGATCGCCGACGCTGGCGACCAGTTGCTGCTCGCTGCCCGGAGCCGGGCCCGAGCTCGCTCCCGTCTGGCCGGAGCCGGTGGAGGCCGTGTTGGTCTTGGGGGCGTTCGAGCACGCCGCCAACAGGGCAACAGCAGCAAGTGCGCCCAGAGTTTTGATTTTCATTGTATACCGTCCCGGTTGATTGGGTGCCAAAATTGAAAGCCACCGATTACGCATCGGCCGATAGTCCTTACTCTCGTGGCATTCCGCACTGCTTCCTTCGGAAAACCATTTCCTGAAGATAGGAACGCGAAACGCCGGCGCAAACGATCAATTCGAAACATTCGAATGACCATTTCGCTTTCGCGGCGTTTACCCCTGCTGGCGGGGCCATTCAAGCGGTTCGCGGGAAAATGGACGGTCCGGAACGGACCGGGCTGGATATTTCGCGGCTCCGCGACTTTTTTGACACGGTTCGTGACGGTTCCGCCAAAATCGAAACCCAAGGGAAGAGTGTAACGATGAAACCGGCTGTTAAGGGTTTGCCCTGATAATCACCGCCGGGACCCCTGGTCTCCGTTTCCTCCCATCGGCCGCGAACCGGCGGTCCACCTGACGGGCGTTTTCCGTGAAACCGGGAAACGCCCGGTTTTATCCGATAGGGTGAACGAAGACATCATGAAGTGCCCTGAGCCGAAATGCGACGGTGCGTCGCTTTTTACGATCAGGAAAATTTTTCATTGTCATACCATATT
>DASVGZ010000338.1:0-2852 GCA_036379275.1 Acidiphilium sp.
GCTGTTGCACCGCACCCTGCCCTGGGACCACGCGCCCGGCGTGCTGATCGTCTCCGAGGCCGGCGGTTATGTCCGCAAGCCGGATGGCGGTGTCTGGCATCCGTCCGAACTCGAAAGCGGCCTTCTGGCCGCATCGGATGAGGCGAGCTGGCATCTGCTCCACGACGCGTTGCTGGGTTCGCATCTTGCGATTGAACCCGGTCGGATTTTGATATAATCTAGCTAGATGGCTGGCTAGGATTGTGTCATGCACAGTGTCGGTGTTTTCGAAGCGAAAAATCGACTGACCTCTCTGCTCGATGAAGTCGAAAGCGGTGGCGAAATTCTGATCACCCGGCGTGGCAGGCCGATCGCCAGGCTGGTGCCCGCCGAGGGGGGATTCGACCGTGCGAAGGCACGTCGCACTGCCGATGAACTGCAAAGAGTGAGCAAGGGCGCGAATCTTGCCGGCCTTTCGATCAGGGGATTGATCGACGAAGGCCGGCGGTGAGTTTCGTTCTCGACAATTCGATCGCCCTGGCGTGGTGTTTCGAAGATGAACAGACGCCTTGGGTGATGGCGTTGCTGGATCGGGTGGTGGAGTCCGGTGCGGTTGCGCCGCAACTTTGGCCGATCGAGGCATTGAATGGGTTGCTCACCGCTGAACGGCGCGGCCGGATCGACCGGGACAAGCGGGCGCGGCTGGTCGGACTGCTGCGGGAGTTGCCGATCCGGATCGACGAGGAAAATTCGGGTCGCCTGTGGGAAGCGGTTACCGGACTCGCGGAACGGCACAGGCTGACATCCTACGATGCCTGTTATCTTGAACTGGCGATCCGGCTCGGGATGAAGCTCGCAACCAATGACAAGGCACTGATCGCCGCGGCGTCGGATGCCGGAGTTCTGTTGCGGGAATAACGGGAGCCTTTTGGTCAATCTGTCGGAAAGTCGCGCCGACGGCCCGAAGGCCGCCGGCGGAGCAAAAATCAGAAGGCGGCGTCTTCGAACTCCATCATGGTCGCCGAGCCGGACTGGATCGCCGCGAGCAGCGCACCGGTCTGCGGCAAAAGCCGTTCCATGAAAAATTTCGCCGTCTGCACCTTGGCTCGATAGAACTGTCCGGCACCGTTCGTCTCGTCTGCCCTGGGTGCGGCGATCGCGACCATCCGTGCCCAGACGAAAGCGAGAGCGGTCAGGCCGAACAGGCGGAGATAATCGACCGAGGCAGCGCCGGCCTCGTCATGGTTGCTCATCGCGTTTTCCATGATGAATCCGGTCGCGGTCTGCAACTGTTCCAGTGCCTGTTGCAGCGGCGGCAGGAACGGCTCAAGCGCTTCGTTATCGGCATTGGCATCGATGAATTCCAGCACCGGATCGAGGAAGCGGGTGAGCAGGCGTCCACCGTCCTGCGGCAACTTGCGGCCGACCAGATCGAGTGCCTGAACGCCGTTGGTGCCTTCATAAAGCATCGCGATGCGGGCATCGCGCGCATACTGCTCGATGCCATGATCGCGGATATAGCCGTGCCCGCCATAGACCTGCATGGCGGTGGAGGCGATTTCGAAGCCGAGATCGGTGAACATCGCCTTCACGATCGGCGTCATCAGCGCGGAAAAATCGTCGGCGGCGGACTGCGCTTCCTCGTCGGGCGATTTCTGCAGAATTTCCAGTTCGCGCGCGACCCAGCCGGCGAGCGCACGGCAGCCTTCGATATAGGCGCGCATGGTCAGCAGCATCCGCCGCACATCGGGATGCACGAGAATCGGATCGGCCGGCTTGTCGGGCGATTTCGCACCGGTCAGGGAGCGACCCTGGAGTCGCTCGCGTGCATAGGCGACCGCGTTCTGATACGCGACCTCGGCAATGCCGAGTCCCTGAATGCCGACCGAGAGGCGCTCCGAGTTCATCATTTTGAACATCGCGGCGAGACCCTTGTTCGGTTCGCCGACGATCCAGCCTTTCGCGTCGTCGAAACTCATCGCGCAGGTCGCGGTTCCCTTGATCCCCATCTTGTGTTCGATCGCGGTGCAGGCGAGGCCGTTGCGCGGACCGACCGAGCCATCCTCGCGGAGCAGGAATTTCGGCACGATGAACAGCGAAATTCCCTTCACTCCGGCAGGTGCGTCCGGCAGGCGGGCGAGAACGAGGTGGATGATGTTTTCGGACAGATCGTGCTCGCCGGCGCTGATGAAAATCTTGTTGCCGGAGATGCTGTAGGAGCCATCGTCGTTCGGGACCGCCCTGGTGCGCAGCATTCCGAGATCGGTGCCGCAATGCGGTTCGGTCAGGCACATGGTGCCGGACCATTTTCCCGAAACCAGCTTCGGCAGATATGTCTGCTTCTGTTCTTCGGTGCCCGAGTGCGACAGCGCGACATAGGCGCCGTGCGACAGGCCGGGGTAAAGCCCGAATGACACATTGGCCGAGCACAGCATTTCCTCGACCATCAATGTGACCGGCGCCGGCAGACCCTGTCCACCATACTCGGGTGATGCGGCCATCGCGGTCCAGCCGCCCTCGCGGAAGGTGTCGTAGGCCCCCTTGAAGCCGGAAGGAGTTCTGACCACGCCGTTCTCGAAGGTGCAGCCTTCAAGATCGCCGGACTGGTTGAGCGGGAACAGCACACCTTCGGCGAGTTTGGCGGCTTCTTCCAGAACGTTGTCGATCAGTTCGGGTGTGAACTCGGCATTGCCCGGAAGGGCCGTGATATCGGCATCACCATACAGTTCGTGAAGGACGAATCGCATGTCGTCGAGCGGTGCCTTGTAGGTCGGCATGATCTGACTCCTTCAGTTCCTGAGCGGGCGGCCGGTGTCGAGAATGTGCTTGATCCGCGCCTGACTTTCCTTCGTGCGGAACAGGGCCATGAATGC
>DASVGZ010000339.1:0-2105 GCA_036379275.1 Acidiphilium sp.
CGGCATGGCGCTCGATGTCTATGGGCAGGTGGGGCTCGTGCTGCTCATCGGGTTGGCGGCGAAAAACGCGATCCTGATCGTGGAGTTCGCCAAGGACCGGTTCGAACGCGACGACATCTCGGTGCAGGACGCCGCCGAGGCGGGGGCGCGAACCCGCTACCGGCCGGTGATGATGACGGCGCTGGCGTTCATCATCGGCGTCATACCGCTGGTGATCGCGATCGGCGCGGGAGCCGGGGCAAGGCGGTCGATCGGCACCACCGTGTTCGGCGGTATGGTGCTGGCAAGCTTCGTCGGGATCCTGTTCGTCCCGGCGCTGTTCGTGCTTTTCGAGGTGCTGTCCAGAAGGGTGTCGCACCGGTTTCCGAAATGGCGCCGGCGGCAGGCGGGGTCGAAAGAGTAGGCTTCGGCCGGAACGCCCGCTCCAGTCCTGTTGCGGTGATTCTGGCGCAAACGAAATTGCCCGGCTCCATACGAAGCCGGGCAACGCCGCTTTGTTAGTAAGGGGTGGTGTTCAGGCCGGTGTTACCCCGCATTTGCAGCCGCTTTCCGCCACCGTCTCGAACGCTTCGGTTCCGGGGATGGTGTCGAGCGTCTTGTAGTAGTCCCATGTGCTCTTGCTCTCGGCGGGCGATTTCACCTGGAACAGGTACATGTCGTGGATCATGCTGCCGTTGGCCAGAACCTTGCCGTTCTGGCAGAACTCGTCGTTGACCGGCATCGAGTGAAGGTGTTTCGACACCGTCTCGGTATCGTCCGTGCCAGCGTCCTTCACGGCTTTCAGATATTGCAGGACGCAGGAATAGGTGCCGGCCTGCACCATGTTCGGCATCCGGCCGAACTTCTTCAGGTAGCGGTTGCCGAAAGCGCGCGTCTTGTCGTTCAGATCCCAGTAATAGGCCTCGGCCAGAACCGTTCCCTGCGCCTGCTGCAACCCGAGACCATGCACTTCGGAAAGCGTGAACAGGAGTGCCGCGAGTTTCTGGCCGCCCTTGACGATCTGGAATTCCGCGGCACCCTTCAGGGCGTTGATGGTGTCGAGCCCCGCATTGGCGAGGCCGATGACCTGTGCGCCAGACGCCTTGGCGCGCAGCAGATAGGACGAATAATCGGTGGTGCCGAGCGGGTAGAGCACCGAGCCGACAACCTTGCCGCCCTTGGCCACGACGAACCTGGTCGTCTGCGCCTGCAGCGAATGGCCGAAGGCGTAATCGACGGTGATGAAGAACCAGGTCTTGCCGCCGTGCTTCACCAGCGCGCCGCCGACGCATACGGCCTGGGAGTGGGTGTCATACGCCCAGTGAAAGCCGTAGGGAGACCATTGGGAGCCGGTGAGTTCGGTCGTCGCGGCGCCGGTGACGATGTCGATCTTCTTCATGTCCTTCGACAGGGCCTGGACCGCGAGCGCGCAGGACGAGGTGGTCAGCTCCATGATTGAGCTCACGCCGCCCTCGGTATACCAGCGGCGGGCGATCGAGGAGGCGAGAGCCGGCTTGTTCTGATGGTCGGCATCGACGATCTCGATCGGGCGGCCGAGCACGGAGCCGCCGAAATCCTGCACCGCTATTTTCGCGGCGGCGACCGAGCCCTTGCCGCCGAAATCGGCGTAGACGCCGGACTGGTCGTTCAGGATGCCGATTTTCAGAGGGGTTGCGGCACGGGCGCGGCCGACCAGGGCCGAACTTGCGATGGCGCCGGTTGCAGCGGTGGTGACGAACTGACGGCGAGATACGGTCACGGTGGATGTCCTCCCGATGCTGTGATCTGATTGTTATGCAAACAATTTCATCACGCGGAACGAAGCCGAGTCAAGTATCCGGACCGCTATCGGCATGACCTTGCACGGCGCGGGGTGAAATGGGATAGCTGAAATCCGGTCGGCACCGGATCAGGCGTTCCACGGTCGGAGCGCCGGGGGGGCGGTTGCATCTTCAACGAGAAGAGGGCCTGAAGCACTCGCGATGATCATGATTTTCGGGATTCCTGCGCCTTTGCTGTTCGGGCAGTTTCTGCTCGGCCTGATCAACGGCGCGTTCTACGCGCTGCTCTCGCTCGGGCTCGCGGTGATTTTCGGGATGCTGGGCATCATCAATTTCGCCCATGGC
>DASVGZ010000340.1:0-2878 GCA_036379275.1 Acidiphilium sp.
AGCATGTCGGGATCGACATTGAGCGATTTCGGCTCCAGCACGATGCGGACATGCTCGGTGCTCTCGTCGCGGATGTCGGCGAGAAGGGGCAGCTTGCGTTCGGCGAGGAGTTCGGCGACCTGCTCGATCAGACGCGATTTCTGCACCTGATAGGGAATATCGGTGATGACGATCTGCCACATCCCGCCCTTAAGCTCGGATCGGGTCCAGCGCGCGCGGACGCGCAGCGAACCGCGCCCGGTCTCGTAGGCGGTGACAAGGGTTTCACGATCCTCGACCAGTTCGCCGCCGGTCGGGAAATCCGGGCCGCGAACGATATCCAGCAGGGCCGAGGTCGGGGTTTCGGGGTCGTGGATCAGGCGGATCGCGGCGGCGCAAAGCTCGCCCGCGTTGTGCGGGGGAATCGAGGTCGCCATGCCGACCGCGATGCCGGCCGCGCCGTTGGCGAGCAGGTTGGGAAACGCGCCGGGCAGGACGACGGGTTCGCTGTCTTCATTATCGTAGGTCGCGCGGAAATCGACCGCGTCCTCGTCGATGCCGTCGAGCAGGGCCGCGGCGATTTCGGTGAGCCGGCTTTCGGTATAGCGCATCGCCGCCGCGTTATCGCCATCGATATTGCCGAAATTGCCCTGCCCCTCGATCAGCGGGTAGCGCGAGGCGAAATCCTGGGCGAGGCGGACCAGCGCCTCGTAGATCGACATGTCGCCGTGCGGGTGGAACTTGCCCATCACGTCGCCGACCACGCGGGCGCATTTCTTGAAGCCGGAGCCGGGATCGAGCTTCAACTGGCGCATCGCGAAAATCAGCCGGCGATGGACCGGCTTCAGTCCGTCGCGCACATCGGGCAGCGAGCGCGCCATGATGGTCGAGAGCGCGTAGGCCAAATAACGCTCCGATAGAGCCGTGGCCAGCGGGGTATCCTGGATCGTGCCGCCAAAATCATCCGGCATGGGTCTCTCCGTTCAGTCGTCGTCGAACCAGGTCATAGAGGGCGAGGCGCGCCTGGGGAAGCGGGAGGTGACGCGCGCCGAACGCATCGCGGGCGAGGAAATGGCCGGTGAGCGCGAGGCCGTCGCGGCAGGCGGCGAGATCGGCCAAGGCATCGGTGGGGGCGTCGGTGGCAAGAAACGCCGGCAGGGCGAGCAGGCGGGATTCCCAGATGCCGGCGGCGGCGCGGGCGACCGCGCGGCCGGTGCGCGGCGAGACGAAGGCGAGGTCTTCGGTCGCCCCCGTGAGCGCGCAGGCGGTGAGGTCGAGCCCGTAGCCGAGTTCGCGCAGGAGATCGACCTCGAACCGGATCAGGGCGGGCAGCGCCTCGCCCTCGATCGCGATGCCGGCGAGCAGGCGGGCGAGGCCGAGAAACGCCACCGGGTGCGGCTCGCGCTCGGGCAAGACGCCCGAAGCGACCGCGCAGGCCGAGCGCAGCACCGCGAGCGCAAGCGGATCGGCCATCGCAAGCGCCGCGGCGGGGTGGACCAGTTCGCCGGTCAGGCTGCCGAGCTGTTCGGGCAGGCGCGCGACCCAGCGGGCGGCGATCAGATTGCCTTCCTGCCATGTTGCCGCACTGCGCCTTGCGGCCCCACCGCGCGCGAGCCCGTGCCAGGCGCCTTGCGCCTCGGTGAGCACAACGGCGCGCAGATCGCCCTCGCCATACGGGGCGATGCCGAGAACGATCGCGGGTTCGGCCCACTCCAAGGCGGGTTACAGAAAGCCGGGCTCGATGAATTCGGCCCAGGCGAAGCCGCTGGCATCGGCGGGATCGGCCATTTCGGTCGAAAATTCGATCCGCGCCTCACCGAAATAGAGCGGAAGATCGGCGGACCATTGCCGGCGCTGGCCGGCTTCGAGAACGGCCTCGCCACGATACAGCAGACGGTCGGACTCGCCCGCGAAAATCGCGACCCGGAACCGGACCGGCCGCGAATCGGGGTGGCTGAGGCGGATCACGCTGTCGAACCGGCGCGGGCCGGCGAGAAATTTGCGCAGGATCAGGCGCGGCGGCGGCGCGGCGGCGGGATTTGGATGCAGGCGGAACCCGGTGTCGCCGATCGCAAAAAACGCATGGAGCTCGGGCGAGATGCCGATCCGCTCGCAGGGCGTTGCAGTGCCGCCGATGTCGAAGGCGGCGACCCGGCGCGGCGGGGCGGGCGGCGTATCGGACTCGCGGCGGAAGAACAGCACATGGTCGCGGCCGTCGCGGCGGGCGTGGGTCGCTTCGGGCAGGTTGACCAGAAGCGAGTCGTCGAGCGGCAGGGCCGGGCCGGGCCGGGCGATCGCGATCAGGCGGACCCTGGCGAGCGCCGGAGCGATTTCGGCGGACCCGAGACCGAAGCAGAAGCCGGGATCGGCGATCAGAACGTCGGCGCCGTCCCAGCCGAGGCGCTGGTAGAGTTCGGCGAGGGTGATCGCCTGGATCGGGCCGTTTTCCACCGCCGCGAGTGCGGGACGGCCGGTGTCGGTATGGGTGGCGGAGGCGTAGCGCCGCCCGGTTTCGGAGACGACGACCCGCGCGCCCGCGATTTGCCGCCAGGGCAGGGTGT
Source organism: Acidiphilium sp. (assembly GCA_036379275.1). Lineage (GTDB taxonomy): Bacteria > Pseudomonadota > Alphaproteobacteria > Acetobacterales > Acetobacteraceae > Acidiphilium. Next base: position 2,541 of record DASVGZ010000340.1, read on the forward strand.
TCAGCGCGTGCAGCCGGGCCAGCGCCGGCATCGCCTCAAGGCTGGCGATGGCGGCATCGGGGTGCGCGACGGCGAGGGCGACGCTGCGATAGCCGGCACCGGCGCCGAGTTCGATGATCCGCTTCGGCGCGAACGGGATGCGCAGGTTGGCGGCGAAGTCGCTCAGTGCCGAGGCGCAGTCGGCGGCGTCCGACGATCCCGCGCGCAGCCAGACCGGATGATCGAGCCCGGGCCAGGCGGCGCTGACAAGGCCGATTTTTCCCGCAACCGCCGCATCGAGCGTCGGAGCCGGATCGGTTTCCATGGCCGGCTCCGGTGCCGGGTTTTTTACCGATTCC
>DASVGZ010000341.1:0-2403 GCA_036379275.1 Acidiphilium sp.
TGCTCCGGCTCAAGGGCGGCGATCCGTTCGTGTTCGGCCGGGGTGGCGAGGAATGCCTCGCCCTCGCCGCCGCCGGCATCGGCTTCCGGGTGATCCCGGGCATTTCCGCCGGCATCGGCGGCACCGCCTCGGCACTTCTGCCGATCACCCATCGCGGCGTCGCCCGCAGCGTCGTCTTCGCCACCGGCGAGGCGGGACCGGACGGCGGCGAGGCCGATTTCGCCGCCCTTGCCCACGCCGCCGACACGCTGGTTCTCTATATGGCGCGCAACCGGATCGGGACGATCGCCGCCACGCTGATCGAAGCCGGCCGCGACCGTGACGAACCGGTCGCCTTCCTGCTCGACGCCACCACCCCGCACGAACGCGTCATTCGCACCACCCTGGCCGAGGCGGCATCCACTGCCCGCGCCCTGCCGCCGGCCGCGACCCTCATCGTCATCGGCCCGGTCGTCGGGATCGGCGCGATGCTGTGTCCGGACACCCATTCTTCCGTCCCGAATTTCGAACCCGCTTTTTCCGATTCCGTTTCCGCTCAAGGCTGACCGACATGACCAAATCCGCCCTTCTGCCCCGCACCGCGCCGTTCGCGCCGGAGGAAATCGCAGCACTCGACCGGGTGATCGCCGGTGCGTCCGTGGTTCAGCGCGCCTGGCTTGCGGGCTTCCTTGCGGGGATCGACGCCTCGAAAACCGAACAGGCCGCACTCCCGACGGCTCCCGCGGTCAAGACGAAACTCACCATCCTGTTCGCGACCGAATCCGGCAATTCCGAAGCCCTCGCCGGCGCCGCCAAACGCGACGCCCAGAAGCGCGGCTTCGCGGTGAAAATCCTCGATATGGCGGACGCCACTCCGGCCGCGCTGAAGGATGCCGGCAATCTCCTGGTCATCGCCGCCACCTGGGGCGAGGGTGAGCCGCCGCAGCGCGCCGCGCCGTTCCAGCGCGCACTGCTGGCCGAAGACGCGCCGAAGCTCGACGGGTTGAATTTCGCGGTCCTCGCGCTCGGCGATTCCTCCTACGCGCAGTTCTGCGGCTTCGGCCGGGAACTCGACGACCGGCTCGAAGCACTCGGCGCGACGCGCGTCGCCGACCGGATCGAGTGCGATCTCGACTTTGAGGCGCCGGCCAACGGCTTCATCGCGGATGTTCTCGGCAAACTCACCCCTGTCGCCGATGCGGGCGACGCCGATGCCGGTTCGGTCATCCATGTCGATTTCCATCGCCCCGGCGCCGAGGCCGCAAGCAAATCCGCGCCGTTCATCGCCGAACTCGCCGAACACCACCCGCTTTCCTCGTCACGCTCGGATTCGCAAACCTTCCATGTCGAACTGGATCTTTCCGGCTCCGGTCTCGCCTACCTGCCGGGCGACACGCTCGGCATCTCGCCCGAGAACGACCCCGCGCTGATCGGCGCCGTTCTCCGCGCCACCGGGCTCGACAGTGATGCCGAAGCCGCCTCGGCCCTGAAAACCGAACGCGACATCACCACCCTCACCGCGAAGCTGGTGCAGGACTATGCCGCGCTCACCGGCGATGCGAAGCTCATTGCCCTCGCCGGCGATGACGCCGCGCGGCGCGATTTCCTCACCGGCCGCCAGCCCGTCGACCTGTTCGATGCCTTTCCGCACACGCTCGACACCGCACAGCTCAAGGGGCTGCTCCGGCCGTTGCCGCCGCGCTATTACTCGATCGCCTCGTCACAGGCGCTGGTCGGCGAACAGGCGCATCTCGCCATCGCCAAAGTCGCCTGGGAAAGCGCCGGCCGCGCGCGTCTCGGCGTGGTGTCGGGCCTGATCGCCGAGCGCCGCAAAACCGGCGACAGCCTCGGGGTGTTCGTCAAACCGAACCCGCATTTCCGTCTGCCCGCCGATCCTGTCACGCCCATCGTCATGATCGGCGCCGGCACCGGCATCGCCCCCTACCGCGCTTTCCTGCAGGAGCGCGAGGCCACGGGTGCGGCCGGAAAATCCTGGCTGATCTTCGGCCATCGCCACTTCCTGCACGATTTCCTCTACCAGCTCGACATCCAGACCTGGCTGAAATCCGGCGTGCTCGGCCGGATCGACCTCGCCTTCTCGCGCGATCAGCCGGCGAAGCGCTATGTCCAGCACGTGCTCCGGGAACAGCGCGCCGCGCTGACCGCGCAACTCGCCGAGGGCGCGACCCTCTATCTCTGCGGCGATGCGAAGGCGATGGCGCGCGATGTCGATGCCACTCTCGTCGACCTTCTCGGCAATGGCGATGCCGCGCGCGGCCAGGCCGAACTCGACGCGCTGATTTCCGCAGGCCGTTACAAGAAGGATGTCTACTGATGCCGGAGACACCCACCGCGCTCGAAGACGAGTCCATCGCCCTGCTGCGCCGCGCGATCGAGACCGATCATACGGGCCACATCGCCCTC
>DASVGZ010000342.1:0-6487 GCA_036379275.1 Acidiphilium sp.
GGGGATAGCGGCGCTCGGGCGGAACCTGGGCGTCGTACGGGATGTTGCTCGGCATCGGTTTGCCGGTTGAATCCGGGCGCCGGGGTTTCTCGAACGGATCGACAAGGACGACCTTTTTCAGACACTCGGGCACTTTGAGACCGAGAGCGTGGCAGAGCGGACGGAGTGCGTCGCCGTAACGAGGGTCTTCCTCAAGGATGTATGCGACCTCGGGATCGGCGAGGAAGGCGCAAAATTCATCGGCGATGAAGCCGGCCTCAGGGACGAGATTGACCAGCCAGGCGAAGCCGCGCGGGAATTTTATGCGATCCGGCTTTCGCTCGCCGTATCGGGCACGAAACTCCTCTTTGGACATATTGAAAGCGGGACGGAACCGATAGGGCAGGATGAACGGATAGGGTGTGGTTGCGATGGTTCTGAACCGGGCGATCAGGCGGGTGAACCGCGCGATCAGAAGCGGGACGTAGAGGGACAGGCTCGATTCATCGCCGAAATTGCCGCCGCCAGTGCCGCGCGCAGAAACCGCAGCACGGAGACCCTCGATCAGACCGGTGAAGGTCTCGATGAAGGTTTGGGCCAGAGTGCTGGCGAGGCTCGGCGGCGGGGCAATCGCAATCACGAACGAACCATGAACGATGTTGCGGCGATTGTCAATAGTAATAATGGCGCGATGTTAGAAATTGTGGATCGCCACGGCGGCTTCGCCGCCTCAGTCAAGTGAGTTGATGACGAGTCTGCGTGCGGTGAGGTGATTTGTTTTTGCGTGTCGTAATGGTGTTCTAACCGCGCAGAACCTCGATGGTCCGGCCCGGTTGCAGGGTTTCGAGAAGCGAGGGCGTGGGCAGGGGGGTGACGCAGATTTCCCCCGGCCGTTCGGCGACCGCGCTGCCGTTGAAGCTGAAGGTCAGATGGCCGAGTTCGCGCGCCTTGGCCCAGGCACGTTCGCCGAGCGAGGTGATCCGGCTTTCGTGGACGCCGCCGAAGCGGACGATGTCGCCGATCGCGGGTTCGGCGGCCTCCGAGACCGGGTCGGCGGTGTGCAGGACCGAGATTTCGGCGAGTTCCGCCGGTGCGCCGGCGGAAAACAGGATCAGCAGCCCGCCTTCGAGAAGATCGGGCACGTCGGGGCCGATTTCGGTGATCGTGCCGGAGTAGAGCCGGTTCATCCGGATATCCTCAATACATGCCGAAACTGGCGGCCCAGCCGAGCAGGACCGCGATCGGGCCGGTGATCTGCCGGCTGAGCAGCACCGCCGGCACGCCGATCTGCACCGTTTTCGGATCGGCCTCGCCGAGCGAGAGCCCGACCGGGACGAAATCGCAGCCGACCTGGGTATCATAGGCGAACAGGGCGGGCAGGGCATATTGCGGCGGGATCGTGCCGGCCGCGATCTGGGTGCCGACCAGAACGCCGACCACCTGGGCGATCACAGCGCCCGGCCCGAGCACCGGCGAGAGGAACGGCAGGCCGCAGACCAGCGAGAGCACGAGCAGGCCCGGCAGGCTGCCGGCGAGCGGGGTCAGCAGATGGGCGATCACCTTGCCGAGGCCGGTCGCGTCGATGATGCCGACCAGCATGGTGACGAAGGCGATGAACGGCAGGATGTTGCGGATCACCTGGTCGATCGACTTGCGGCCGGAGGCGAACAGAACGCCGACCACCCGGCCCATGAACCGGCCGATCCGGGCGATCAGGCCGGTGAAGCCGCTGCCCATCGGCATCGGGGCCGCGGTCTGGAACGGGCTGGTCATTGCCGGTGAGGCGGCGGGCGCGGCGCGCGCCGGTTCCGGGCCGTCGGCCGGCTTCAGAGATTTCATGGTGACGCCGGAAACATAGATGTCCTCGGTGATGAACTGGGCGAGCGGGCCGGACTGGCCGACCGGGGTGAGGTTGATCGTCGGCAGGCGCTTGCGCGGGTAGACGCCGCAGCGTGCGGTGCCGCCGCAATCGATCACCACCGCGGCGATCTCGCTTTCCAGTGGCGCCATACGAAAGCCGTCGACCGCTTCGGCTCCGGTGAGGCGGGCGAGTTCCTGCGCGACCTCCGGGATGCCGCCGCCGGTGACAGCGACGATCTTGTTGCGCTCGGCGGTGGGGGCGATGACCAGCGGGCCGCCCCAGCCGCCGGGACCGGCCTCGACGCGGATCGCGGTGAAGACAGGTTCGTTGATGTCGTTCATCTCCGCCTCCCTCAGCCGAGTTCGACGCCCTGGCGGCGCGCCAGGAACAGGGTGATGCGTTCGGTGACCACGCCGCGGATCAGGATCACCACGAGGCCGACCAGAAAATAGCGGATCGCGAGATTGGCGACCGGCAGATGGAGTTTCTCGATTCCGGCGACCACGCCGTAATAGACGAACAACTCGCCGGCATTGGCGTTGGGAAACAGCGCGGTGATCGGGTGGCAGTAGGAGACCGCGGAATCGTAGAAGGCGGGCTTGTGCTTTTCCTCAAGGAAAACGCCGAAGGTGTAGGCCATCGGGTTGGTGAGGAAGAGCAGCGAGATCAGCGGCAGGACGGTGTAGCGGGTCAGCGCGTAGCGGCCGGCGAAACGGGCGAAACCGTGGATGCGGTCTTCGCCGACCAGGGCGGTGAGTGCGTAGAACGCGGTGAGCAGGACCACCAGGGTCGGGATGATGCCGACGACATAGGCGACGAAAACCTTGCCGCCAGCCTGGAACAGGCTGATGAACCAGGTCGCCGCATCGGTGATCGGGATGAGTGCGTGCATGTGCGTCTCCCGTGAGTGCGGTCAGGCGGCGAGCGCCAAAGTTGGCGTGGTGGCGGGCGTGGATGCGGGAGCGGTCGCGGGCGTGCGCAGCCGGTCGATCTGCTCGATCGCGCGGGCACAGGCCCTGGCGAAGCCGGCATCGCGGGGAGCGGCCCCGATGTGCGATTCGTCGCGCAATTCGTCGAGAGGTTTGCCGACCAGCGCGGGCAGCGGACGGAATTTCGCGAAAACGCTGCGGCCCTGCATGATCATCGCGGCGCGCAGCCGGTCGTCGGTTCCGACCACGAGGATCAGGATCATGCCCTTGCCGAGACGGGCTTTCGCGTTGCCGACGCCGATCGCCCCGTCGCGCCAGCGTGTGGCGATCTCGCCGAGAACGCGCCGGTAGTGGCGCATCTGCCAGGCGGTGCCGGCGATCTGCAGAATCCAGAGAATGGCGAAAATCGCGATCAGCGTGGTCACGGACATTCCGGCCTCCCTTGCGCCTGTGATGTTCCAGACTGAAGGCAATGATGAACAAATGTGTAGATATATGTCAAGAAGTAATTTATAATTGTCGGGTATTTTTAAAAATTCAACGATATAGCAAAGAAATTTGTGAGTTGATAGAAATTTTCCTTCAATTCTGGATGAGCGCGACGCGAAAACATTTGATTTTTGTGAAATTAAAAGAATAAATGTGCAGACGATAAACGGGCGCGCGGCGCCGAGGAGGGGGCATGTCACTGGTCGATGATCTCAAGGCGCGGGCGGAGGCCGGCAATCCGGTGCGGATCGGGCTGATCGGCTGCGGCGAGATGGGGACCGATATCGTCACCCAGGTTTCATTGATGCCAGGACTGGACATCGCGGTTCTCGCCGAGATGCGGGTCGAGGCGGCGAAGGCCGCGATCGCTACCGCCGGCATCGCCGCTGACCGGGTGCGCGAGGTCGAGACCGTGACCGAGGCTGAGGCCGCGATCGCCGCCGGCTGCCTCGCGCTGACCCGCTCGGCCGATATCGCCTGCACGGCAAGTCCGGTCGACGTGATCATCGATGCGACCGGCAATCCCGGTTACGGCGCGGAGTTGTCGATGCGGGCGATGGACCACGGCAAGCACGTGGTGATGATGAACGTGGAGGCCGACATCACCGTAGGCGCGAGTCTTGCCGCCCATGCGGCGAAGCGCGGCGTGGTCTACTCGCTCGGCGCCGGCGACGAGCCCTCGGCGCTGATGGAACTGATCGATTTCGCCAGAAGCCTCGGCTCTCCGATCGTCGCCGCCGGCAAGGGCAAGAACAATTCGCTCAATTTCGACGCCATACCCGCCGATTACGCTGAAGAGGCGGAGCGGCGGCACATGAATCCGCGGATGCTGGTCGAGTTCGTCGATGGCTCGAAGACGATGATCGAGATGGTCGCGGTCGCCAACGCGACCGGGCTGCTGCCCGATATCGCCGGAATGCACGGACCGGCCGCCGGGCTTGCCGATCTGCCGCGTGTCTTTCGCCCGCGCGGGGAGGGTGGTGTGCTCGGACGGGTCGGCGTGGTCGATTACTCGATCGGCGCCGGGGTCGCGCCCGGCGTGTTCGTGGTGATCAGGGCGCCGCATCCGCGTATCCACGAGAGGTTGCGCGACCTCAAGATGGGCGAAGGACCGTATTACACCTTCTATCGCCCCTACCATCTGACCAGCCTGGAAGTGCCGCTGACCGCGGCGGAGGCGGTGCTGTATCGCCGCGCGCGGATGACGCCGCTCGCCGAACCGGTCGCCGAGGTGGCAGCGCTGGCCAAGCGCGATCTCGCGCCGGACACCGCGCTCGGCAAGATCGGCGAGGCGGATTATCGTGGCTGGGCAATGACCGCCGAAGAGGCCCGGGCCACTCATGCTCTGCCGATCGGGCTTGCCGAGCGGGCGGTGGTGACGCGGCCGGTCGCGAAAGGCGAAATGCTGACCTATGCGAATTGCCGGCCGGATGCGCGGATGGAGATCGTCCGGCTGCGTGCGGCCCAGGATCAGGCGCTGGGGTATCGGACATCGGGCCATGCGGCTCCGCTGCTGGCCGCCGGCTGAGCGATGGACGGGGCGGAGAGTCGCAGGCCGCGGCGGCGCGACCATGGCGGAGGCGAGGCCGATCAGCGGGTTCGTGCCGCCTGGATGTATTATATCGAAGGGCTGACCCAGGAGGAGATTGCCGAGCGGCTTGGCCTGTCGCGGGTGCGGGTGCTGCGGATGCTGGCCGAATGCCGCGAGGACGGCACGGTGCAGTTCCGGATCAACGCGCGGACGGCGAATTGCATCGCGCTCGGCCAGACGCTGGAGGCGCGCTACGGCATCGCTCATGCGATCGTGGTGCCGGCGCCGGTGGCGGAGGCGGGCGTGACCGAGGCGATCGGTGCGGCGCTCGGCGATTATCTGAACACCGTGCTGTGCGATGGCATGACCGTCGGGCTCGGCTGGGGCCAGACCCTGCGCGCGAGCCTCAAACATGTCGTCAGTCGGAAATTCGACGGCATGACCGTGGTGTCGCTGCTCGGCGCGCTGACCCGGGCGAGCGCGTTCAGCCCGTCCGAATTCGCCTGGCGATTCGCCGATCTGCTTGACGCTGACTGCTATTTTCTCGCCGCTCCGGTGATCGCGCCCGATCCGATGACCCGCGATCTGCTGTTCCGCCACGCCGGGATCGAGGAGGTGATGGCGCGGGCGGCGCGGCTCGACCTCGCGATCGTCAGCGTGGGCGATCTCACGCCTGAGTCCACGCTGTTTCGTTATGCGATGCTGCCCGAGGTCGATCTGCAATCGCTGATCGCGGCCGGGGCGGTGGGCGACCTTTTGTGCAACTTTCTCGATGAAAACGGAGTTCCGGTCGATCACGAGATCAACCGGCGGGTGATCGCCGCCTCGCCCGAGACGATGCGGCGGGTGCCGCATCTGGTGCTTGCCTCCGGTGGCTGGCGCAAGCTGAAGGTGATGTATGCGGCGATCCGCCTGCTCGCGCCCCGGGTGCTGATCACCGACGAGGCGACGGCGGAAGGGTTGGCTGCGCTTTAAATGTAACATTTTAGTTGACTGAATTACAAATGATCGGACGATTGTGATCAAGCGATTCAATCAAACTGCAGGGTTTGTCGATTCCGGACTCAGAGCCCGTTTCGGAACGGGCTCTCAGGGGCGCGGATTACAGGGGCGGCGCGGGCAGCCATTCCTCCAGCGTGACCTCGAACGTCATGCAGATGGGATTGGAGCCGGCGACGAAGGGGCCGCCATAGACATTCCCGTCGGTGTCGGCGACCACGCCGGTCAGTGCGGCGCGCATCGAACCGTCGCTTCCCGAGCGGACTTCTCCGGCGAGGCTGACGATTTCCACCGCAGGCCCCTTGATCTGGACGAATTTTCCATCCCGGGTTCCAAGGCAGGCATCGGTCAGGCTGCCAAGGGCGCCGCGCACGAAGGCGTTTCTGAATCCTTCGGCGATGCACAGTTTTTCGACTCCGAGCACGAGATCCTCGTTCGGGGCGATCCGGGCATAGGCGACGCGGCCCATGCTGCCGGTTTCGACGATTGCCTCAGACATGGTGGTCTCCCTTGTGCGGCTGGAGGAGCGGAATGTTGGTTTCCGGATCGTGAGCCTGCCGCAACTCGAATTCGTCGAGCGAGGTGACCAGGACCGGGATGGGCGCGGGGCCGACGATGCTGGCATCGGTCAGGATATGGCCCCCCTTGACCAGCCCGGATTCGGTGCGGATGGCGGCGTGGCAATGCACCAGCGGCTGC
>DASVGZ010000343.1:0-13833 GCA_036379275.1 Acidiphilium sp.
AGAATCGCCGCGCCGTGCGTTTCTGCCCAGAGTCGCGCAAGATGGGTTTTGCCGCATCCGGCCTCGCCCCACAGCACCAGCCGTCCGTTTACCCAAGCGTCGGGTGCGGCCAGCGCCGTGCGCGCCGTTGCGTTGGACGGAGCCTCGACGAAATCCGCTGCGGCGAAATCTTCGGTCTCATCGAACGGCAGGACGAGTTGCCGCGCCTCGGTGATGGTCTGTCCGGTCATTGGCCGATCAGGCGTCCGGGTTCGGCGGATCGAGGTAGAGCGGACTTTGCAGGTAGTGTCGCAGCCAGAACCGGGCCAGTACGCCGAGGGTGGCCGTGACAGGTACGGCAAGCATGATGCCAAGAAACCCGAATGTTTCGGCGCCTGCGAACAAGGCAAAAATCACCCATACCGCCGACAGGCCCAGCCGGTCGCCGAGGAAGCGCGGTGCGACGACATAATCGTTCAGGAGTTGGCCGACAATGAAGATCACCCCCACAATGATGACGCGGTCGATACCGTTGAATTGCCCGAGGGCGAGGACGATCGAGGTGACCGCGCCGAAAATCGTGCCGACATAGGGGATGAACGAAAGGAGTCCGGCGGCAAGGCCGACGACGAGGCCGAGATTGAGTCCGACGATGGTCAACCCGATTGCATAGAAAGCGCCGAGAAACAGGCTACAGATCGCCTGGCCGCGCAGCCAGGCGTTCAGAATCCGGCTGATCTCCTGGGCGAGATTGCGGATCACGCTCTCATGCGAGCGGGGCATCCATGAATCGAGCCGCGCGACCACGCCCGGCCAGTCGCGCAGCAGATAGAAAGCGACGACCGGAGTGATGATCAGCAGGGTGAGAATGTTGAACAGTGCAAAGCCTGTGCCGACCACCCGTTTCACAGCGGTGCCGACAAAGCCCATGATGGTGCCGGCCTCGTTGCTGACCAGATTCTGGAGCTTGCTGGAGATCACGTTCGGCCCGAGCCGGGCCTGCAAATGGCTGATCTCATGAACAATGAAACTCTGCAGCCCCGAGATCATGCCGGGGAGTTGCTCGACCAGCAGCCTGATCTGCGCCGCGACCAAAGGGTAGAGCAGAAGCGCACATAGCCCGATACCGGCGATCAGCGCGAGCAACATCAGCGCCGCGCCAAGGGAACGCGGCAACCCGAGCCGGGCCAGGGTGGAGACGGCAGGATCAAGAAAATAGGCGATTCCCGCCGCCGCGACGAAGGGCAGAAGAATCGGGGAGAACAGGCGCAGAAACAGCACCGCCAGCACGATCGCCACGCCGATTGTGACGAAACGCTGCCAGCGCGGACCGGGTTTGACCTGATCGTTCATGCGAGCCGGGTGCCGCGCATGACGTAGGCCGCACCGGAGACCAGCGTGGTCAGCGCGACCACAAGGATCAGCACGAGACGGAGATGGGGCGGATGGACGGAAAACCCGGCCTCGGCCAGAACGACGCCGACCAGCACAATCTGGGCGGCCGTGTTGACCTTGGAAACCAGCAGCGGACGGATCGCGACCGCGCTGCCGATCAGCCGCAGCAGGATGATGCCTCCCACGATCATCAGGTCGCGGAACACCACCATGATCGCGAGCCAGAGCGGCAGGAGTTCGACCGCCGCCAAGGTGATGAACATCGAGGTCAGCAGCATCTTGTCGGCCAACGGGTCGAGCAGCGTGCCGAGTGTCGAAACGCCGCGCCGGCGCGCCAGCCATCCATCCACTGCGTCGGTCAGTCCGGCGAGTACGAACAGGACAGCGGCGGTGGCACAATCGTCGCGCAGAACCAGCCAGACGGCGACCGGCACTGCGCAGATGCGCGCGAAGGTCAGGATGTTCGGAACCGTCACCACGTCCTGCGAGACGGGGCGTCCTTGCGGGGTGTAGTTCATCCCGTCGGGCATCGTCGGTCTGCATTCCCCCTGTTGCGCCGATCCGGTCGGTGTGGTGATAACCGCGCCGAACGCGCCATGGGTCGGGTTCGTGGTCGGGCGCCGGCGAAGAATGGCGTGGCCAGAAGATCCATGGTGTCGACATAGCGCATCGGAGGCGGGGATGACCAGCAGCGGCGACGGGAACGGCGCGACCTATCGGGCGGCCGGAGTCGATATCGAGGCCGGCGATGCGCTGGTCGAGACGATCAAGCCGCTGGCGAAGGCGACCGCCCGCCCCGGCGCGATCGGCGGGCTCGGCGGCTTCGGTGCCCTGTTCGACCTGCGTGCGGCGGGCTTCACCGACCCGGTTCTGGTCTCCACCACCGATGGCGTTGGCACCAAGCTGCGCCTCGCGATAGAAACCGGCATCCATGACACGGTGGGCATCGATCTCGTCGCCATGTGCGTCAACGACCTTGTGGTGCAGGGCGCGGAACCCCTGTTTTTCCTCGACTATTTTGCGACCGGCCGACTTGATCTCGCGACCGCCCGGGCGGTGATCGCCGGGATCGCCGAAGGCTGCCGGCAGGTCGGCTGCGCGCTTGCCGGCGGCGAGACCGCCGAGATGCCCGGCATGTACGGCGCCGGCGATTACGACCTTGCCGGGTTCGCCGTGGGCGCGGTGGAGCGTGGCGCGATGCTGCCCGACGGAGTTGCTCCCGGCGACATCCTGCTCGGTCTGCCGAGTTCCGGCGTCCATTCCAATGGATTCTCGCTGGTTCGCCGCATCGTCGGGACGACCGGTCTCGAACTCGATGCGGAGGCGCCGTTTGCGCCCGGACACTCGCTGGGTCAGGTCCTGATGACGCCGACCGTGCTGTATGTCCACCCGGTTCTGGCGCTGGCCCGTGCCGGCTTGCTGCGCGCTGCCGCCCATATCACCGGCGGTGGTCTGCCCGGCAATCTGCCCCGGGTTCTGCCCGAAGGCTGCGCTGCCGAACTCGACTTGCCCTGGGCGATGCCGGCGGTATTTTCTTGGCTGGCGCGCACGGGCAATGTCGCGGCCGGAGAAATGCTCAGGGTCTTCAACTGCGGCATCGGCATGGTTCTGGTTCTGCGTGAGGCCGACGCCGGCGCAGCGACTGTCCTCCTTGCGGAACAGGGGGTCGTTCCGCTTCGGCTCGGCCGGATCGTTGCGGCCGAGGGGCCGGCCGAGGTCCGCATCACGAAGCCGAAAGCTCTGTTCGCATGAAAATGCGCGCCGGCATCCTGATTTCCGGCCGCGGCTCGAACATGCAGGCGCTGATCCTGGCCGCTGAACGCACCGATTACCTGGCCGAGATCGCGCTCGTGATCTCTAACCGCGCCGATGCGGCCGGACTCGCCGTCGCGCGCCGGCATGGTATCGCGACACAGGTGATTCCGGGCAGGGATTTCGGGACCGACCGGGCGGCGCATGAGGCGGCGATCGACACCGCGTTGCGCGAGGCCGGCTGCGAGGTCGTCTGTCTCGCCGGCTACATGCGGCTGCTCACCCCGTTTCTGGTGCAGCGCTGGGCCGGGCGGATGCTCAACATCCATCCTTCGCTGCTGCCGGCCTATCCGGGGCTCGACACCCATGCCCGCGCGCTTGCGGCGGGCGCGAAAATCCATGGCTGCACGGTCCATCTGGTGACCGAGACCGTCGATAGCGGACCGATTCTCGCCCAGGCAGCGGTGCCGGTCCTGCCCGACGATACCGGGCAGACTCTGGCCGACAGGGTGCTGGCGCAGGAGCACCGCATCTATCCGGCGGCGCTCACGCGGTTTGCCGGCGGTGACGCGCTGCCGGCCGATGAAGGGATTTCGCTCGTCAACCCTTGCGTTTGAGTGCAGGAAACCATAATCCTTGAATGTGTCACGAACCTGTGTGTCGTGAGCACTGTCGAAAGCAGCGCGAAAGGTACAAGGCGGCAATGATGGCTGACACCGAATCCCCGAACCATGTGTCGATCGGTCCGCATGACATGGATCAGGACAGTCAGAAACTCTGGAACGGGTTTACCCGGTTCCTGGTCATCACTGTCATCACCGTGGTCGTGGCCCTGCTCATCATCGCGGCGTTCACCGTCTGGAGCTGACGCCGGTCCGGCCGGTTTCCCGACCGGCCTTCAAGTGTCGGTCTTCCGGGGCCAATCGCCCCGGATCGACGCCTCCCGGATCAATTTCCGAGACACCACGCCAGAATCCCCTGCTGCGCGAACAGCCGGTTTTCTGCCTCATCGAACACCACTGACTGCGGCCCGTCGATCACGCCGGCCGATACTTCCTCGCCGCGATGCGCCGGCAGGCAGTGCATGAAGATCGCGTCCGGCGCCGCCCGTGCCATCAGTGCTTCATCCACCTTGTAGCGGGCAAGCAGGTTGTGGCGGCTTTCGGCGTCGTCATCGCTCATGCTGACCCAGGTATCGGTGACCACGCAGCGGCTGTCCGTGACCGCCGCTTCCGGGTCGTCGGTCAGGACGATCTCCGCGCCCTGCGCCCGCGCCCAGTCGATCGCCGCGGCCTCTGGCGGCAGTTCCTGCGGGCAGGCGAGGCGGAGTGGAAAGCCGAACCGGGCCGCCGCCTCGATCCAGCTTTTCGCCATGTTGTTGCCGTCACCCACCCAGGCGATCGCCTGGCCGGCGATCGGGCCGTGTCGTTCCTCGAAGGTCATCACGTCGGCCATTACCTGGCACGGATGCGAGCGCTCGGTCAGTCCGTTGATTACCGGCACGGTGGCATGGGTGGCGAGGTCGCGCAGTTTCGACTCCCGGTCGGTGCGGAGCATGATCGCATCGACATAGCGCGACAGCACCTGCGCGGTGTCGGCTACGGTCTCACCGCGGCCGATCTGCATGTCGCGCGAGGACAGCACCACGACATCGCCGCCGAGGCCGCGCATCGCCATTTCGAAACTGACCCGCGTGCGAGTCGAGGGTTTCTCGAAAATCAGCGCGAGCGCCCGTCCCGCGAGCGGTCGCGCGGCGGATCGCCCGGCCCGCTTGAAGCGGACGGCGCTGTCCAGAATCCGGCGCAGGGCGGTGGTTTCGATCAGCGACAGGTCGAGAAAATGGCGCGGTCCGTCCTGCACGGGTGTTGTCTCGATCATGGCGCTCATTTCGCGGCCCCTTGCAGGGCCGCCGGTTTGCAGCGCCGGGCGGCGGCGTCGAGCCGGGCCAGCGCCTCGTCGATCTCGGCGTCGGTGACGATCAGCGGCGGGATGACCCGCAGAGTGTTTCCTCCGGCCGGGATCGCGAGCAGTCCTTCGGCGATACACGCCTCCTGCATCTCGGTGTTCGGCACGATGCAGACCAGCCCCTGCAACAGTCCCTGACCGCGCGCTTCGGTGAACACGTCCCCGTGGCGTGACGCCAGCGTGTCCAGCCCGGCGCGCAGGCGGGCGCCACGGCGGGCGACGCCGTCGAGAAATCCCGGCGCCAGTATCACGTCGAGCACCGCGTTGCCCGCCGCACAGGCGAGCGGACCGCCGCCGAACGTGGTGCCGTGGCTGCCGGGAACCAGATGTTTCGCCACCTTTTCGCTGGCCAGCAGCGCGCCGATCGGGAAGCCGCCGGCAATGCCCTTGGCGGTGCTGACGGCATCGGGCGTGACCCCCGCCCATTCATGGGCGAAAAGCTTGCCGGTCCGGCCCATGCCGCACTGCACTTCGTCGAAGCCGAGCAGGAGCGAAAACTCGTCCGCCGCCGTGCGCAGTCCGCGCAGATATTCGGGGTCGGCCGGTCGCACCCCACCTTCGCCCTGAACCGGCTCCACCAGAATTCCGGCGGTTTCCGGCGTGATCGCGGCGCGCAGGGCGTTCAGGTTGTTGAACGGCACGTGGTCGAATCCCTCCACCGCCGGGCCGAATCCCTTGAGATATTTGGGATTGCCGGTGGCGCTGATCATCGCCAGCGTGCGGCCGTGGAACGCGCCTTCGGCGCAGATGATCCGGTAGCGCTCGGGCTTGCCCTCATCCGCCATGGTCCGGCGGAACGCCTTGACCAGAGCCTCGTTCGCTTCGGCCCCCGAATTACAGAAGAACACGCTGTCGGCGAAGCTCGCCGCGGCCAACCGGGCGGCGAGACGTTCGGCTTCCGGCACCCGGTACAGGTTGGAGACGTGGATCACCCGCGCGGCCTGCTCGGCGATCGCCCGGGTCAGGCCGGGATGCCCGTGTCCGAGCGAGGATGTGGCGATACCGGCACCGAAATCGAGGAATCGTCGCCCGTCCGCCGCAACCAGCCACGCGCCCTCGCCATGGTCGAAGGCGATGTCCAGGCGGTTGTAGTTCGGCATCAGGGTCGGGATCATTCCATCTCACTTTCCTTCGGAAGCCGGGTATTGTGCCGAGCGACACCGCCAAGTCAAACGAGATTTTCCCGAAACCGTTCCGATTCGGGCCGGAATCGCGGAGGCCAGAGTTGCGCGTCGGGAGGGACGGTGGAACGCCGGTTCCGGTCCGGCTCGCGCACGGGTGTCAGCTGTGCCGGAATTTGGCCGGCGTGACGCCCGTCGCAGCCCGGAAGCGGGCGGTGAAATGGCTCTGGCTGCTGAATCCGCAGGCGGCCGAGATTTCTGCGAGCGGCAGCCCTGTGCGCAGCCCCGCCTTCGCCCGCTCGATCCGTCGGCGCAGGACGAAGCCGTGCGGACTTTCGCCGGTCGATCGCTTGAACGCGTGCGCGAAATGGTATGGGCTGAGCCCCGCGCATGACGCGAGATCGGCAATGGTCAGAGGATCGGCGATCCGGGCCTCGATGAAGTCAACGATGCGCCGGAGGGTCGCAGGTGACAATCCGCCGCGCGCCGTCAGTGCCCGTGCGTTGCGTTCGGCCACCCGTGCGATCAGGTAGGCGATCAGGCTTTGCCCGGCATGGCTCGTTGCGATGCGCTCCGCCGGTTCGTCCCAGTTCAGCGGGAGAATCGCGGAACGGATCATCCCCTCGATCAACGGGTCGCGGAAGTACGGAATATCCGGCAACGTGATCCCCGCCGGGTCGGCGTCCAGCGTTTCCACCGCAAGCCGGTCGAAAGCCTGCCGGGAGACATACAGGTGGAACATGCGGATCGAACCGTTCACCTCCCAGTCCGAACTCGCTCCGCGCGGCATCAGGCACAGGCTGCCGGAGCCGAAACTCGGCGTCAGTCCATCGCCCTTGCGGCGCCGGAAGGCCTCACCGCCGGACACGTAGAGGCTCAACGTGTGATGGGTCGGAGTGTCGTAACGGGCGGTAGTGACCTCGTTCCGGTCCCACAGGGCAACCGCCACACCGGAGCCGAACGACGCCGACGCCCGTAGCGGCACGCCCGCACGAAACAGATGGTCGTAGACGGTCAGGCCGCGAAGATCGGTCATGATGCTCCCGATCCCAGTAAATCCCGCCTGCGATCCGGCCGCAACGAAGAATGGTCCGTCTGCCATGGAAAACAGCAAGATTCTGCCATGCGGCGCGGTTCCGTGGCGGACCGGTCAGGCGGTTTTGTTCAGGATGCTCTCAGATTTGGAGAGAGCCGCATCGTGACTGCCTTGCTGTTTTCGATCGTCGTTCTGGCCTGGGGCCTGACCTGGTACGCCATCCATCTCGAACTCGGGCCGGTCCCGACCGAGGTGTCGATCTTCTGGCGGATTTTTCTGGCTGCCATGCTTCTCTGGGTCTGGCTGGTCGCGACCGGGCGGTGGCGGCGGGCCCGGTTCCGTCAGCATGTCTGGTTCGCAGCCCTCGGCCTGACCCTGTTCTGCGCGAATTTCCTGTTCCTCTACGAGGCGGAAACATGCGTGCCGAGCGGGATCGTCGCGGTCGTTTTCAGTATGGCGACCGTGTTCAACGCGCTCAACCAATGGCTGTTCCGGGGCATTCGTCCATCCGTCCGTGTACTCGCCGGCGCGGGGCTGGGAACGGCCGGGGTTGCGCTGCTGTTCGCCGACCACCTCACGTCCATCGGTGCCGACGCCGCGACCGCCATGGGGATCGCTCTGGCTCTCGCCGGCACTTTTTGCTTTTCCGCAGGCAATCTGGTCTCGCGCCGCGCCATCGGAGAGGGAACCACGCTGCCGAACGCCCTCGTCCGGGGCATGGCGTGGGGCAGCGCGTTTCTGGCGATCGTGGTGATCGGCGGCGGCCATGGCTTCGTGCCGGGCCTGTCGATATCCTACCTCGCGGCTCTGCTCTATCTCGCCGGAATCGGATCGGTCGTCGGGTTTCTCGCCTATTTGTCCCTGATCTCGCGGATCGGCCCCGAGCGCGCCGCCTATGTCACGGTGCTGTCGCCGGTCATCGCGCTCGGTGTGTCCACCCTGCTGGAGGGCTATGTCTGGACCGCTGCGGCGGTGATCGGCCTGCCCCTGATCTTGCTCGGTAATGTCGTGATCTTCGCCCCTGCGCTGCGTCGACTTGCCGGAAGCCCGGCTTCGTGATCGAAACGGCGCATGATGCTCTCCGGTCATGCGCGTCTCGCCGGGGTGATCGGTTGGCCGGTCGCCCATTCCCGCTCGCCCCGTCTGCACGGTACCTGGCTCGCGCGCCACGGCATCGACGGCGCCTATCTGCCGCTTCCGGTTCGACCTGAGGACTTTTCCGCCTGCGTGATGGCCTTGGTCCGCATGGGATTCGCCGGCGCCAACGTGACGATCCCGCACAAGGAAGCCGCCTTCGCCGTGTGTGACACGCTGGAAGACAGTGCCCGTCGCGCCGGAGCGGTAAACACGCTGGTGTTCGGCGAAGATGGCGCGATCCGCGGCGCGAACACCGACGGCGCCGGCTTTCTCGCCAATCTGCGCGCCCATGGTGTCGATCCCGCTGCCGGGCCGGCGCTGGTTCTCGGCGCCGGCGGCGCCGCGCGGGCGATCGGCGCGGCGCTGGCCGATGCCAGCGCGAAGGTCACGTTCTGCAACCGCACGCGGGATCGCGCGGCGACCCTTGCGGCTGAACTTTCCGTCGGTACACTCGACTGGGAGCAGCGACATGCCGCCCTCGCCGATCACGCCCTTGTGGTGAACACCACCTCGCTCGGGATGGTGGGCCACGCCACGCTCGATCTGTCGCTCGACCGCGCGGCGCCGGGCCTCGCCGTCGCCGATATCGTCTATGTTCCCCTGGAAACCCCACTGCTCGCCGAGGCCGCGTCGCGCGGGTTGAAAACCGTCGAGGGGCTGGGGATGCTTCTGCATCAGGCGGTTCCCGGCTTTACCGCCTGGTTCGGCGTCACCCCCGTGGTCGATGTCGACCTGTATCGCAGTGTTGCCGCCGATCTCCTGTCGTGAAGATCATAGGCCTGACCGGCGGCATCGGCATGGGCAAGACCACGGTTGCGGCAATGTTCCGCCGATATGGCATCCCGGTGTTCGACGCCGACGCCACGGTGCGCGCCTTGCAGGCCAGGAACGGCAGGGCGATTCCGCCGATCGCGGCAGCTTTCCCCGGCACGGTGCGGCACGGCGTGCTCGACCGTGCCGCCCTGCGCGCCAAAATCCTGAAAGACGGGAAGGCGAAACGCCGGCTTGAGGCGATCATCCATCCCCTGGTCCGCGATGCGGAAAAAAAATTCATCGCCATGGCGCGCCGTCGTCACGCACGAGCGGTGCTTCTCGATATCCCGTTGTTGTTCGAGACCGGCGGCGAGCAACGGGTCGATCTCGCGGTCACCGTTTCCGCCCCGCGCGCGGTGCAGATGGCACGGGTGAAAAAACGTGGCCTGCCGGTCGTCGATATCGAGGCGATCATTGCCCGCCAGATGCCGGATGTAGAAAAACGCCGCCGCGCCGACGCGGTGATCCGGACCGGACTGTCGCGCCATCACAGCCTCGTTGCGGTTCGCCGTCTGGTCCGGACCTTGTCATGCCGTGCCGGCCGGACCAAATGCCGGCCATGAACCGCTCCGTCCTGTTCGACACCGAGACCACCGGCCTCAATCCGCTCAACGGCGACCGGGTGATCGAGATCGCGGCGATCGAGCTTCACAACGATCTGCCGACCGGCGAGGTTTTTCACACCCTGATCGATCCGGAACGCGATATTCCGTCCGACGCCAGCCGCATCCATGGCATCACCAGCACCGATATCGCAGGCAAGCCCAACTTCGCCGCGATCGCCACCGATCTCCTGAATTTTCTTGGCGATTCCCCGCTAGTCGCCCATAACGCGACGTTCGATTTCGGCTTTCTCGATGCTGAATTCGCCCGCATCGCCCGTCCGGCGCTCGACCGCTCGCGCATGATCGACACGCTGGCCCTGGCCAAGGCGCGGTTTCCGGGAATGCCGAACAGTCTTGATGCGCTGTGCCGCCGTTTCGACATCGACCTTTCCGCCCGTACTACCCATAATGCCCTGCTCGACTGCAAGCTGCTTGCGGAGGTCTATGTCGAACTTACCGGCGGGCGTCAGCGCGGTTTCGATCTCGACGCCGGAGCAGCCGAGCTTGCCATGGTCGAATATCGGCATGATGCGGCACGCACCCCGCGCCCCATGACGGTGCATCCCGCCGAGGCCGAGGCCCATGCCGCCTTCGTCGCGGCGATGAAGGAGCCGGTCTGGAACCGCTGATGCCCCCGGTTGCGCCGCGCGCCGCCCCGTCATACAAGCGTCGCCGCGCGGGTATGATGTAATGGTAGCCTGTCAGCTTCCCAAGCTGAATGCGCGGGTTCGATTCCCGCTACCCGCTCCAGTCTCGCCCGAACCCGCTACCCTGTTATCACGGCTTTCGCGCTTCCGTTCCGTGCATGACCGATCCGGGGCGGATTTTTTTGGCTGTCTTGCTTGATGTCCGGCAGTGGTCTTACATATTAAAACGAAATTTCCGTAACCTTTCGGGCGCGTTCCGCGGCCGAGCACCGTCCCGGGACGTTCCGTATGACCAGAAATCTGGTGCTGATTGTCTGTTGCGCCACGCCCTTGCTGAGCCTGACCCCACTAACTGCCCGGGCGGGGCAGGGATTTCCCGCCGGCATCTGGACGATCCAGGACGAAAACGCCTCGATCAGCACCCAGAGCAACACCGACCGCTTTTACGTCAACGGGTTTCATCTCGGCTGGACCTCGCATGAAAGCGCGGTGCCGTCCTGGCTCGCCGATTTCGGCCATGCCGTGCTGGGCGCGGGCGAACAGCGGATCAGCATCGGCCTGACTCAGAAAATCTTCACCCCCGAGGACACCGTCGCGATCGATCCGCCGCTCAGGGACGAACCCTATGCCGGATCGCTGCTCGCCGAGTTCGACCTGATCCAGGACACCGCGCACACCCGAACCGTGCTCGGCTTCGATGCCGGCGTGTTCGGGCGCGACGCCGGGGCGGAAATCGTCCAGAACGATTTCCATACCGTCATTGGCCAGAAAGGCACCCATGGCTGGGCCTACCAGCTTCCCAGCGAGCCGGCTTTCGACGTCCTTCTCTCGCGCACCTGGAGAGTTCCGCTCGGCGGTTCCGGCGGCGGGATCGAGGCGGATGTCCTGCCGCAGTTCTCCGCCATGGTCGGGACCACCGAAATTTACGCCCAGCCAGCAGTCACCTTCCGCATCGGTCAGGGTCTGGATTCGGATTTCGGCGCCCCGTTGCTGCGCCCCGGCCCGACCGGGTCGGACGCCTACCGCCCGACCCGCCCGTTCGTCTGGTATGTGTTCGGCGGCATCGCCGGCAAGCTGGTCGGCCACGATGAATACCTGCAAGGCACCGATTTCGAGACCAGCCGCTCGGTCGATCCATATCGCGCGGTCGGCCAGTTCGAGGCCGGGGTGGCGATCATCTGGCGCGGCATCCGCTTCAGCTACACCCAGGTTTTCCAGACCCGGCGCTTCTACGGCCAGAACGGCGGTGTCCACGAATACGGCTCGTTCGCGGTCTCGGCGCGGTTCTGACCGGCCGGGCGGGTCGATCGTCCCTGGGCGCGTCCTTGCACGGGCTTGTGGCCGGGCGAAATTTTCCTCTTTCCCAAGAGCCTGCCCGTGCATATGCTATCAGAGTGAGGATGCAATAGGATCGATGTCTGGCTCGGATCGTCGCGGAACTGGCAATGGGCTGGGCACCGGGGTCGCAACCCGGACCCGGGTCAAGACACGCAAGCCCGCGCTCTACAAGGTCCTGATGCTGAATGACGACTACACGCCGATGGAGTTCGTCATTCACGTTCTGGAGCGTTTCTTCTCGAAAAGCCGAGAGGAAGCGACCCGGATCATGCTTCATGTGCATCGGCGCGGTGTCGGCGTCTGCGGCGTTTTCACCTACGAGATCGCCGAGACCAAGGTGACCCAGGTGATGGATCTGGCCCGCCAGAGCCAGCACCCGCTGCAATGCACGATCGAAAAAGAATGAAACGGGTGGCAGGACATTGATGCATGGATGGCCTGACAGGGGTCATCATTGCGAAAGTTTTTTCCGATATCATGTCATCGCTATGATACACAGCCGCGGCGCGCCGGGGCAGATTTCACGGCCTTGCTGCAGGCCGTTCCGGGCTTGACCATGGTGGCAGGGGCCGCCTGTCGGAAGTCCGGCTGGGAGTGAATTGGATATGCTGTCTCGCAACCTGGAACAGACGCTGCATCGTTCCCTGGCTTTCGCGGCCGAGCGGCGCCACGAATACGCGACGCTCGAACATCTGCTGCTCGGCCTGATCGACGACGCCGATGCGCTGACCGTGCTCAGGGCCTGCGGCGTTGATATCGAGCGCCTGCGCCGCGAGGCCACCGAGTTTCTCGACAAGGATCTCGCCGGTCTCGCGACCGACCGCGCCGGTGACCCGAAACCTACTGCCGGCTTCCAGCGCGTGGTCCAGCGTGCCGCGATCCATGTGCAATCTTCCGGTCGCGACGAGGTCACCGGCGCCAATGTGCTGGTCGCCCTGTTCTCCGAACGGGAGAGCCACGCCGTCTACTTCCTCCAGGCGCAGGACATGACGCGGTTGGACGCGGTGAATTTCATCAGCCACGGCATCGCGAAATCGCCGGGCCGCTCGGTGCCGCGCGCGCCGGCCGGCAGCAGCAATGACGGTCCGGACGCCGAGGCCGAACAAAAACCCAAGCGCGGGCAAGACGCGCTCGCCAACTATTGCGTCAATCTCAACAAAAAGGCGCAGGCCGGCAAGATCGACCCGCTGATCGGGCGCGACCCCGAAATCGAGCGGACCATCCAGATTCTCTGTCGGCGCTCGAAAAACAATCCGCTGTTCGTGGGCGATCCCGGCGTCGGCAAGACAGCGATTGCCGAGGGGCTCGCCAAACGCATCGTCGATGGTGAGGTGCCGGAGGTTCTCGCCAAGGCCACGATTTATGCGCTCGATATGGGAGCCCTGCTCGCCGGCACCCGCTATCGCGGCGATTTCGAGGAGCGGCTGAAGGCTGTCGTCTCTGAACTCGAGGCCACCCAGGGCGCGGTCCTGTTCATCGACGAGATCCACACCGTCATCGGTGCCGGCGCCACGTCGGGCGGTGCGATGGATGCTTCCAACCTGCTCAAGCCGGCCCTTGCCTCGGGTACGCTGCGCTGCATCGGCTCGACCACCTACAAGGAATTCCGTACCTATTTTGAAAAGGATCGCGCTCTGGTCCGGCGGTTCCAGAAGATCGACATCAACGAACCGTCGATCGAGGATGCGATAAAAATCATGCGCGGCCTGAAGGCAACTTACGAGAAGCATCACAAGGTCCGCTACACCGACGATGCGATCCGCGCTTCGGTCGAACTGTCCGCGAAATACATCCATGACCGCAAGTTGCCTGACAAGGCAATCGACGTGATCGACGAGGTCGGCGCCTCGCGGATGCTTCTGCCCGAGGCCAAACGCCGCAAGACCGTGACTTTGCGGGATGTTGAGGAAATCGTCGCGAAAATCGCGCGGATTCCACCAAAATCGGTCTCGGCGGACGACAAGGAAACCCTGCGCACCCTTGAACGCGACCTGAAAGCCATGGTGTTCGGCCAGGATTCCGCGATCGAGGCGCTGACAGCGGCG
>DASVGZ010000344.1:0-3617 GCA_036379275.1 Acidiphilium sp.
GGGCGGCGAGGCCGGCGGCGTTCTGCGCGAGCACCGCCGCGTTATGGGCAAGGCTTGCCGCCTGACCCGCGAGATCTGCTGGAGTCATTGTTCTGGTCCTCTCACGCCACCGGCTGCGCTTCGGCCGTCCGCGGCTGGAAATTCGGGTGGATGATGGCGCCCGCCCGGGTCAGCAGCACGCCCTTGACGAGATCGTCCTCGGCCGGAAGCTTTGGCGCCTGCGTGTCCTTGTCCCAGAAATTGGTCAGGAAGGTCACGAGGTTACGGGCGTAGAGGCTGCTCGCCGCGACGCCGATGCGCGCCGGCCAGTTGCGATAGCCGAGCACGGTGACGCCGTTGCCGGTGACGATGCGCTCGCCCGGCACGGTGGCGCCGCAATTGCCGCCGGCATCGGCCGCGATATCGACGATCACGCTGCCCATCCGCATGTTGGCGACCGCCTCGGCGGTGACGATGACCGGCGCGCGACGGCCCTGCACCAGCGCGGTGCAGATGACGATGTCGTTCTTCGCGACCGTCTCGGCGATCAGCGCGGCCTGTTTGGCACGGAACTCGGCGCTCATTTCCTTCGCATAGGCGCCGGTCTGCGCGGCGCTTTCCGCATCCTCGACGCCGATGAAGGTGGCGCCGAGCGACTTGATCTCTTCCTTTGCGGCGGGGCGCACGTCGGTCGCCGAGACGATGGCGCCGAGGCGGCGCGCGGTCGCGATCGCCTGCAACCCGGCGACGCCGGCGCCGACCACGAAGACGCGGGCGGGCGACACCGTGCCGGCGGCGGTCATCATCATCGCGAAACCGCGCGGGAAGGCTTCCGCCGCCTCGATCACCGCCCGGTAGCCGGCGAGATTGGCCTGGCTGGACAGAACATCCATCGATTGGCCACGGGTGATGCGGGGCAGCAGTTCCAGCGCGCAGGCGTCGATGCCGGCGCGGGCGAGGTCGGGCACCAGATCGGGGTTGGCGAGCGGGGCGAGCGAGCCGACCAGCAGCGCGCCGTGTGGAATTTTCGCGATGGTGTCGGTGTCCGGTGGCTGGACGGTGAACACCACGCCCGCGCCGGCGAGGGCGGTCGCGGCGTCCGGCACGATCTCGGCGCCGGCATCGCGGTAGGCCGCATCGGCGATCGCGGCCGATTCGCCGGCCCCGGCCTCGATCGCCACGGTGAGGCCGAGCGCCGTCAGCTTTTTCACGGAATCCGGTACCGCGGCCACCCGGGTCTCGCCCGGCAGGCGTTCCTTCAGTACGGCTAGTCGCATCCTATCGTATTCCTTCCCATCGATCGTGACGCGCGACCCCTGTTGCGCGACCTGCCGAATATTATCTTAACCTACCCCGGCCGCGACACAAAATGCTGCGCTCCGGTGGTATACCAGACTATCTCGCACCACGGGCGGGGCGGGGTCAAGACGGAATCGACACCTGGCGCAAGGGCCGTCTCGACAGCCTGCAATGCTTCCACCACAATGACCGCAACACTGGATGGAGCGACGCATGATCCACGATTACCGGAACCGGACCGCCGTGCGCGGCGACGAGGAAGAGCCGGAAACCGAAACCCCGGAAACCCCGAAAGCGGAGCCCAGGGCGCCGGCGGGCGAGCTGGAAAACCGGCTGTTCAAGCAGCGCAAAGTGCTGATTTTCGGCGAGATCAACGACAAGGTGGCGCGCGCCGTCACCGGCCAGTTGCTTGCTTTGTCGGGTGCGGGCGATGAACCGATCGACGTATACGTCAACTCGCCGGGTGGGCATGTCGAGAGCGGCGACACGATTCATGACGTGATCCGCTTCGTCGATGCGACCGCGCCGGTCAGGATGATCGGCACCGGCTGGGTGGCGAGCGCGGGCGCGCTGATCTACCTCGCCGGCAACAGGGATCGCCGGTTCTGCCTGCCGAACACCCGGTTCCTTCTGCACCAGCCGATGGGCGGGGTGCGCGGGCCGGCGACCGATATCGACATCGAGGCCCGCGAGATCATCAAGATGCGCGAGCGGATCAACCGGATCATCGCCCGTGAGACAGGCCAGAGCTACGAGCGGGTCGAGCGCGATACCGACCGCAACTACTGGATGAGCGCGGACGAGGCGATCGCCTACGGCATGGTGGCCAAAGTGGTGGCCAGCGCGGCCGAACTCGACTCCTGAACCTTGGGCCTGAACCCCGGCTCTGCCATGCGGGATTTTTCCGCATGGCGGGGCGCGGGCATTGTCTCCGGAGACGCCGATGACCAGATTTCCGTTCCGCCAGGTCGACGTGTTCGCGACCGGGCCGCTCAAGGGCAATCCGCTCGCCGTGGTCGTCGGCGCCGATTCGCTGTCCGACGCACAGATGGCCGCCTTCGCCAACTGGACCAATCTGAGCGAGACCACCTTTCTGCTCCGTCCGCGCTCGCCCGAGGCGGATTACCGGGTGCGCATCTTCACGCCGGAGCAGGAGCTGCCCTTTGCCGGCCACCCGACCCTCGGAAGCTGCCATGTCTGGCTGGCGACCGGCGGCGTGCCGCGCGGCGAGGAAATCATCCAGGACTGCGGCGCCGGCCTCGTTCGAATCCGGCGGGACGGCGACAGCCTTGCCTTCGCCGCCCCGCCTCTGGTGCGGAGCGGCCCGGTCGAACCGGAGCTTCTGGGCAGGATCGCGCGTGCGCTCGGCATCGCGCCGGATGCCATCGTGGCTTCGAACTGGGTGCAGAACGGCCCGCCCTGGGTCGCTGTTCTTCTGCGCAGCCGCGCCGAGGCACTGGCGCTGAAACCGGACCCGACGATTTTGGGAAAGTTCGATCTCGGCGTGGTCGCGCCCTGGGAGCGTGAGGACGGCGAGGGCGCGGATTTCGAGGTGCGCGCCTTCATCTTCATGTCGAACGGGACCGTGAAGGAAGACCCGGTGACCGGCAGCCTGAATGCCGGAATCGCCCAGTGGCTGATTGGCAGCGGCCGCGCGCCGGATTCCTATGTGGCGAGTCAGGGCACCGCGCTCGGCCGCGCCGGGCGGGTTGAGGTGTGTCGGACCGGCGCGGATATCTGGATCGGCGGCACAGTCATGCCCTGCATCGAGGGCAGCGCGACATTCTGACGCCCGCATTTTAACGTCCTGTTCCGACATCACGGACTGGTGATGAAATAATCCGATCCGAACGCATCTCCGGGCGCATCCGGATCGCAACCGCCGCCGTATCCCCTGCACGAGATCGCGTATCGGCGCGACCCGTTAACAGGAGACAGGTGATGAAACTGAAATACGCGCTCATGGGGGCCGCATTCATGGTCGGCCTCAGCGGATCGGCCTACGCGATGATGAACGACACCGTCATGGTTGGCGGCGCGCCGATGTATCCGACCAAGAACATCGTGCAGAATGCCGTCAATTCCAAGGATAACACCACGCTGGTCGCCGCGGTGAAGGCTGCCGGCCTGGTCAAGGCGCTCGAAGGCGCCGGACCGTTCACCGTGTTCGCGCCGACCAACGAGGCGTTCGACATGCTGCCGAAAGGCACGGTGTCGACTCTGCTGAAGCCGGAGAACAAGGGCGAACTGAAATCGCTTCTTCTCTATCATGTCGTGCCGGGCGATTTCACCTTCTCGACCCTTTCGGCCGATATTGCCGGCCATGGCGGCACGGTGAA
>DASVGZ010000345.1:0-9812 GCA_036379275.1 Acidiphilium sp.
GAACGCCGGTTTATGCGGCAGCGCCGCCGTCCGTCTCCGGTTGAGGCGCTGGCAATCGCGCCAGTTCGGGCATCGCCCTGACCCAGGCGAGACTGCCGATCGCGCCGCATTTGCGGCACGTCGGCTGCCAGTCCTCGTGCATGGTTTCGCAGGCGGAGCAGACCCAGTTGGACGATCCTGCCTCTGCCATCAGTGCCTGATGCCGCTTCGCCTCGCCTTCGAGCCCGGCGTCCTGCGCGGTGCGGGCAAGCAGTGCCTCGCTTTCCGGGCTGCCCGGATTGGCGGCGGCGAGTTTCTGCGCGGCGCGGGCACGGTCGAGCGGGATGGCGGCCGGCGCAAGCCAGGCGGCTGCGAGATCGGGATGCGGCGCGGATTTCCAACCGCGCAACAACGCGCGCTTCGCTCGCCAGCCGTGGCCGGCGCGCTCATGCGCCTGAAACAGCGCGAGCCATGCGGGGGCGAGACCGGGTGCTGCCTTCACTGCCTCTTTTGCCCAGTCTATGGCGAGGTTTTTCGTTTCGGCCTCGCGCGAAGCCATGATCGCGAGGGCCGAACGCTCCGGCTTGCCGGCGGCGAGCCGCGCGGCCTCGGCGAATTTCTTGCCGCCGATCGCAAGCTGGACCCTCTGGTCGCGCAGCCAGGTCGAGTTCGGATAGGCCGCCGCCGCCTTGCGCGCCTGGGCGTCGGCTTCGGCAAGGGTCGCGGCATCGCCGGAATTTTGCGCGCTGTGATGCAGCAGCCCGCGCCAGCCGAGAAACCCCGCATCCTTGTGGCGGGCAAGAGCGGTGAAATGGGCATCCGCCGTCGTGTGGTCGCCTTCGCGTCGTGCGGTTTCACCGGCGACATACAGGGTGAGCGGTGCCTCGGGCGCATTCCGCCGGGCGATCCGCGCGTGGCCGGCGGCGGCCTTCGCATCCCCCGCCGCGAGGGCCGACAGCGCCCGAAGCGAGGCGGAATCGGCGGCATCGCGCCGCGCCAGCACCCGGCGCGCGGCGATCCGGCCGGGCGCGCGAGCCAGTGCCCTCAATATGCCCAGGATGATCATGACGATGATCGCCAGGATCACCAGAATCAGGATCGCCACCGGCGTCGACGCATCGGCGGTGGTTCCGCCGAATTCGACGGTGACATGGCCGGGTAGGGTCGCGATGTACCAGACGATGGCGAGCAGGATGATCGCGACGATCGCGAAGCGGAACGCCCGCAGCATCAGGACTGCTCCGCCATGGCGGCGAGCGCAGCACGCGCGGCGAGCAGGTCGGCGGCGTCCTTCATCCAGGGCGCCATGACCGATTGCGCCGAAGCCGGCAGCGTCTTCAGATCGGCGAGTGTCGAGGAAAGATCGCCATTGTCGAGCGATTGCCGCGCGGCGGCGAGAACGCCCTCCGCCTTGCCGCCCACCAGAACCGTCGTGCCCCGGCGGACCGTGACCAAGCTTTCGACCCGCCGGCGCAGCCTCTGCCAGAATCCACCTTCGCCTGCATCGGCATTATCGCCATCGCTCGCCAGCACGGCCTTGTGCGCATAAACGGGAAAAGAGGATTCCAGCGCCCCGAGCGTCGGCGGTCTCGCATCGGCATAGCGCACAAGGGCTTCCGGCGCGTTGGCGATCGGACCGAGTTTATCGCCGTTCTGCAGCGCGAGGCTGGCCTGGGCGATGCGGGCGAGCGCCTGCGCCTTCGCCACCAGTTTCGGCAGATCGGCCGCCCTGCCCTGCAAGGTGACCAGCGCCGCGTGATCGGCGACGCTCGCGGTGGACAGCGCCGAAAGGCTCGCCTGCATGGCGGCGATTCTGGTTTCGAGTTCGGCGGGAATCTGCGGTGCGGCGGGGGGCGGCGCAACAGCCGGTTTGGGCTCCGGCCGGGCAGCCAACGGGGCGGCCAGCGCGACAAGGCGACGATCCAGTGCCGCCACCGTCGTATGCAGAGCCGCGACCTGCGACTCAAGCGCCGCGATCTGGCTGGTCTGGTATTGCACAGCCGATTGCGCGCCCGAGCGGGTCTGGAAAAGGTAGGCCTCGCCGCCGGCAAGCAACAGGAAGGCAATCACCCCGACGATGACCGGCACTCTCGAACGCCGCTCCTGCGATGGTGATGCGGCCGGCGATGGAGGCGGGGAGGACTCCGGCGGTTCCGGCACGGTTTGCGGCGTCTGATTCTCGCTCATGACACTATCGCTAGCATGTGATCCTGATCCGGCGAAGCCGCCACGCGCACCGCCCGAAACGGCAATCGGACGAGCGGTGCCGCCGCCGCCGGGCTGATCGCGACGCCGATCGCACCGGCAAGCGCATCCGCCAGTCCTTCGCGCGTGACCAGGGCAACGAAAGACCGCGCGGTCGCGGCCGAAAATACCATGACCCGGTCGATGTCCCGCGCCATCAGCGCGGCGATCGCGGCTTCCGGCAAAACCTCCGCCGGACGGGTGCGGTAGACGACCCTGCGATTCACCCGGAAGCCGGACGCCCGGAGCGAGGCCGCGAGATCGAGGCTCTGGCCCGCGCCGCAGGGAAGCAGCAGGGCCGTCCCCTTCGGTACCCGGGCCGCGGCGAGGGCGGCAAGCTCGCGCGCCGTGCCGGCGGCGCTTTCGACCCGCACGAACCCCGTCGCACGGGCGCGCGCGGCGGTGGCGTCACCCACCGCGAACACGGGCAGGTGGCGCAGTTCCGCCGGCAGGCCGGGCAGCGCCTGCGCGCTGGCAACCACGATCGCGCCGCAATCCCCCGGCAGGGACGCGGGCAACGGCTCGACCGAAAGGCAGGGGGCGAGCACCGGCACATGGCCGAGCGCGCGCAGGGCGGCGGCGGTGGCCGAACCGCCCGGTTCCGGCCTTGTGACCAGAACGGTGAGCGCCGGTTCGGCCGCGCGGTCAGTCAAGAAAGATATCGGCCGGGCTGTCGCGCCGCAGCGAGGCGCCAAGCTCCGCACCCAGCCGCTCTGCGTCGGCGGCCGGCGCGGTCTCGCTGCGCTTGAGCAGGAAACTGCCATCGGCACGGGCGACCAGACCGGTCAGATGCAGCATACCATCGGGCAGCAGCCGCGCGTGGCCGCCGATCGGGGTGCGGCAGGACCCGTCGAGCGAGGCGAGCAGGGCGCGCTCGGCGGTCGAAACCGCCTTGGCCTCGGGGTCTTCGATCGCGGCGAGCAATTCGCGCAGGCGGTGGTCTTCCTCGCGGACGGTGATCCCGACAATGCCCTGCCCGGCCGAAGGTACCATCGCGTCGGGGTCGAGCACCGCCGCGATCTCCCCCTCGAAACCGAGGCGGCGCAGCCCGGCGAGGGCGAGCAAAGTGCCGTCGAATTTGCCTGAACCAATCGCGTCGAGTCGGGTGCGGACATTGCCACGCAGCAGGCTGATCGAAAGATCGGGCCGCGCGTGCAGCAATTGCGCCTGCCGGCGGACCGAGGCGGTGCCGATCCGCGCCCGTGCCGGCAGGGCGGACCAGATATCGGCCGGATCGGTACGAACACCCGCGGCAAGGATCAGCGCATCGCGTGCATCCTCGCGCTTCATGGTACAGGCGAGAACGATGCCCCCGGGCAATGCGGTTTCCAGATCCTTGAGACTGTGGACCGCGAAATCCACCCGCCGGTCCAGCAGGGCCTCGTGGATTTCCTTGGCGAACAGGCCCTTGCCGCCGATTTCGGCCAGAAGCCGGTCCTGCACCCGGTCGCCGGTGGTGCTGATGATTTCGGGCGCGAACGCCTCCGGCGCATAGCCGAGCGCGGGGCAGACCCGGCGCAGTTCCGCGAGAAACAGCTCGGTCTGGCGGCGGGCGAGCGGAGAGCCCCGCGTGCCTACCCGCAAGGGCAGTCTGCCGCCATGCGGCGCCACCTTGGGCGCCTGCGTCCTTTCCTGATCCATGCCGGCTGCTTAAAAGCATCGTCATGGAAAGGAAAGCCACGCTCCCCGGCGCGCCGGACGGCTCTGCCCTGACTTCCGGCCTGATGTCCAGCCTGATTCTGGGGATCGAGTCCTCGTGCGACGAGACCGCCTGCGCGGTGCTCGACGGCACCGGCGCGATCCGCGCGGAAAGACTGGCGAGCCAGATCGCCGATCACGCCCCGTTCGGCGGGGTGGTGCCGGAAATCGCGGCACGCGCGCATCTCGATATCCTGCCCGCGATGGTGGCTTCGGCATTGCGCGAGGCCGGCATCGAGGCCACGGACCTTGCCGCGATCGCGGCGACCGCCGGACCGGGGCTGATCGGCGGGCTGATCGTCGGCGCGAATTTCGCAAAGGGCATGGCGATCGCGACCGGAGCGCCGTTTTTCGCGGTCAATCATCTGGAAGCCCATGCGCTGACCGCACGGCTGCCCGGCCCCGCGCCGGCTCCCGGGTTTCCCTATCTGCTGCTTCTGGTTTCCGGCGGACATACCGCGCTGATCGCGGTGGAAGGCGTCGGGCGCTACCGCCGGCTCGGCACCACGCTGGACGACGCCGCCGGCGAGGCGTTCGACAAGGTGGCGAAACTGCTCGGCCTGCCCTATCCGGGCGGTCCGGCGCTGGAACGGCTGGCCACCGGGGGCGATCCCGCGCGCTTTCCGTTGCCGCGCCCGATGCTCGGCCGGCCGGGCTGCGATTTCTCGTTCTCCGGACTGAAGACGGCCGTGGCGCAACGCGTCGCCGCAACGCCGGGAGCCCTGGCGCGCGATTTCGCCGCCGACCTCGCCGCCTCGTTCCAGCACGCGGTGGTCGAGGCCATGGCCGACCGGCTCGGTAACGCGCTCGCGATGATGCAAGAAGCCACATCGGTGGTGGTGGCGGGCGGGGTCGCCGCCAACGGCGCGATCCGCACGGCGCTTGCCGATGTCGCGGCGCGTTCGGGGCGCTCCCTGATCGCGCCGCCCCTCAGGCTCTGCACCGACAATGCGGTGATGGTCGCCTGGGCGGCGATCGAACGGATGCGCGCGGGCTCCGCTCCCGATTCGCTGGCGACGCCGTGCCGGCCGCGCTGGATGCTGAACAACTCGACATAAATCGCGGCACAAAGTTGCGTTGCGGCTTCGCGCGGTTTCGTGCCAGTCTCCGCATTCAAGGATGAGGGGCTGCCCTGATGCATGATACGCCGATGCAGGATCTGCCGGACCAGAACCGCCGGGATCCGAAATTCACGGTCGCCGTGCCACCCCCGCTGCCACCGATCGACTCGACACAGGACTGGCGCGACGCCATCGTCGCCAAGCTGATCTACGGCGTCGGCAAGAACACGGTCACCGCGAGCGAGCGCGACTGGTTCGTCGCCCTTGCTTTCGCGCTGCGCGACCGGGTGGTGGGGCGCTGGATCGCGAGCACCAGCGCGACCTACGCGCGCAACCACAAGCGGGTCTATTATCTGTCCCTCGAATTCCTGATCGGCCGGCTGCTGTTCGATACGCTGACCAATCTCGGCATGGTCGACATCACCCGCGAGGCGCTTGCGGAGCTCGGTGTCGATCTCGACCGGGTGCGCGAGACCGAACCGGACGCGGCGCTGGGCAATGGCGGACTCGGGCGACTCGCCGCCTGCTTCATGGAAAGCATGGCGACTCTCGCAATTCCCGGATACGGCTACGGAATTCGCTACGATAACGGCCTGTTTCGCCAGGCAATTCGCGACGGGCGGCAGCACGAATTTCCCGAAGACTGGCTTTCGTTCGGCAATCCATGGGAATTCGAACGCCCCGAAGTCAGCTACGACATCTGCTTCGGCGGCCGGGTCGAGGAAGTGAGTAACGACGACGACGAGATCCGCCATGTCTGGCACCCGGGCGAGGTGGTTCGCGCGGTCGCCTACGATACGCCGGTGGTGGGCTGGCGTGGCCGGCACGTCAATTCGCTGCGGCTGTGGTCTGCCCGCGCGATCGATCCTTTCCGGCTCGACACCTTCAATCTCGGCGACTATGTCGGCGCGCTGGCAGAGGATGTGCGCGCGCAATCGATCTCACGGGTTCTCTACCCGTCGGATGCGACGCCGGCGGGTCAGGAACTGCGCCTGCGCCAGGAGTATTTCTTTGCCTCCGCGACCCTGCAGGACATGCTGCGCCGGCATCTGAGCCAGTATGGCGACCTGCATAACCTGTCCGAGAAAACCTCTGTCCAGCTCAACGAGACCCACCCTTCGATCGGGGTTGTCGAACTGGTCCGGCTGCTGGTGGACGAGCATGGCCTGCTCTGGGATGAGGCCTGGGACATCGCCCGGGGCACGTTTTCCTACACCAACCACACATTGTTGCCCGAAGCCCTGGAAACCTGGCCGGTGCCGCTGATGGAGCGGTTGCTGCCGCGCCACATGCAGATCATCTATCTGCTCAATGCCGAACATCTGGTGCGGGCACGGGCGCGCGAGGGTATCGAGAACGACGACCTCGCGACCCTGTCGCTGATCGATGAGGATCAGGGCCGGCGCGTGCGCATGAGCACGCTCGCCTTTGTCGGCTCGGGACGAAT
This sequence comes from Acidiphilium sp., assembly GCA_036379275.1. GTDB lineage: Bacteria > Pseudomonadota > Alphaproteobacteria > Acetobacterales > Acetobacteraceae > Acidiphilium. Next base: position 6,430 of record DASVGZ010000345.1, read on the forward strand.
CAACGGCGTTTCCGCCCTTCACACCGATCTGATGCGCGATACGGTGTTCCGTAACCTGAATGACATGTTTCCGGGCCGTATCGTCAACGTCACCAACGGAATCACCTTCCGGCGCTGGCTGTTCGAGGCCAACCCCGCCCTGACGCGCCTTCTGGCCGAAACCCTCGGCGACGGAGTGCGCGACGATCCTTCCCTGCTCGCGGGATTACGCGATCATGCACGGGATGCCGGATTCCAGGACCGCTTCGCCGCCTGCCGGCGCGACAACAAGGTACAACTCGTCCGCTGGGTGCGCGACCATCTGCGCATCAGGCTCGACCCCGACGCGCTGTTCGATGTCCACGTCAAGCGAATTCACGAATACAAGCGGCAGTTGCTGAACATTCTGGAAACCATCGCACTCTACAACGCGATTCGATCCCGGCCGACGGCGCCATTCGTTCCGCGCGTGAAGATTTTCGCGGGCAAGGCGGCAGCCAGCTATCATCAGGCCAAGCTGATCATCAAACTGATCAACGATGTCGCGCGCACGATCAACAGCGACCCCACGGTGCGCGGATTGCTGAAAGTCGTGTTCTTGCCGAACTTCAATGTCAGCCTCGCCGAAATGATCATCCCCGCCGCCGACCTCTCCGAACAGATCTCGACCGCGGGCATGGAGGCTTCCGGAACCGGCAACATGAAATTCGCACTGAACGGCGCGCCGATCATCGGCACGCTCGATGGCGCCAATGTCGAGATCAGGGATCATGTCGGCGCCGACAATATCGCGATTTTCGGCCTCACTGCCGAAGAGGTCGCGGCCCGCAAACGCGACGGCTGGCAACCGTCCGAAGCGATCGCGGCATCGCCCACGCTTGGCGAGGTGATCGATGCGATCGAGTCCGGCGTATTCTCGCCGCGCGATGTTGCGCGCTTTCACCCGATCACCCGGGAACTGCGCGACGAGGACCGCTTTCTGGTGACTGCCGATTTCGATTCCTATGCGGCGGCACAACGCGATATCGATGCACGCTGGCACGACCGGGATGCATGGTGGCGGATGTCGATCAACAACACCGCCGGTACGGCCTACTTCTCATCGGATCGAGCGATCGCCGACTATGCGCGCGACATCTGGCGCACCTCAAGCCTGGAGGTGGACAACCCGGAGGTGGAATGACACGCCGATAACCGCGGCTCTGCCGCGCAACAAAAGGAGTCCCGGCAATGACCAGAGGAAACGGAATGACCAAGCCGCTCTCGCGCAACACGATGGCCTATGTGCTGGCCGGCGGCCGTGGCTCCCGCCTTTACGACCTTACCGACAAGCGGGCGAAACCGGCCGTGCATTTCGGCGGCAAATGGCGAATCATCGACTTTGCCCTGTCCAACGCGCTCAATTCCGGTATCCGCCATTTCGGGGTGGCCACCCAGTACAAGGCACACAGCCTGATCCGGCATCTCCAGCTCGGCTGGAATTTTTTCCGCCGCGAACGCAACGAGAGTTTCGATATTCTTCCGGCGAGCCAGCGTGTTTCGGAAGAAAAATGGTATCTCGGTACCGCCGATGCGGTCTATCAGAACATCGACATCATCGAGAGCGCCGGCCCTCAATACATCATCATTCTTGCCGGCGATCACGTCTACAAAATGGATTACGAGGTGCTGTTGCGGCAGCACGTCGCGCAGAAGGCCGATGTAACCGTTGCCTGCATCGAGGTTCCTCTGGCGGAGGCGAGCAGCTTCGGCGTCATGCACATCGACGAGACCGATCGCGTCATCGGCTTTCTGGAAAAGCCGGCCAACCCGCCGCCGATGCCGAACCGCCCCGATACCGCGCTGGCCAGCATGGGCATTTATGTGTTCGATACGAAATTCCTGATCGATGTACTGCGGCGCGATGCGGCGCAACCCGGCTCCACGCACGATTTCGGCCATGACATCATTCCCTATCTGGTAAGGCACGGCCGCGCCTTCGCCCATCATTTCTCGCGCTCCTGCGTGCGATCGAGCGAGGAAGCCGAACCCTACTGGCGCGATGTCGGCACCATCGACGCCTATTGGGAAGCGAACATCGATCTCACCGACTTCATCCCGTCTCTCGATATCTACGATCGGGACTGGCCGATCTGGACCTATACCGAGGGTACGCCGCCGGCAAAATTCATCCATGACGAAGAAGGCCGGCGCGGCCTCGCGGTTTCCTCGCTGGTCTGCGGCGGTTGCGTGATCTCTGGCGCCGCACTGCGCCGTTCGCTGCTGTTCAACAAGGTTCGGGTGAACTCGTTCTCGCAGATAACCGCGGCGGTGATCCTGCCGGATGCCGATATCGGCCGGCATTCGCGGCTGACCAATGTGGTGATCGACCGCGGCGTGCGAATTCCCGCCGGCCTTGTCGTCGGCGAAGACCCGGAAGACGATGCGCGGCGCTTCCGCCGTACCGAAAAAGGCGTGTGCCTGATCACCCAGGCGATGATCGACCGACTCGAAAACGCATGAAGGTTCTTTCGGTCGGATCGGAATTCTACCCGCTGGTCAAGACCGGCGGACTGGCCGATGTGATGGGCGCACTGCCCTCGGCCCTTGCACCCGAAGGGATCGGGATGCGCGCCCTGATTCCCGGCTATCCGTCGGTGCTGGCGAAACTGAACGATGGCCAGACAGTGCTCGACATTCCCGGCCTGTTCGGTGGCGATGCGCGAATTATAGCGGCGGGTCCGGGGGATCTTCCGATCTTCGTACTCGACGCTCCTCATCTGTTCGCCCGGTCCGGCAATCCCTATCACGGGCCGGACGGAATGGACTGGCCTGACAATCCTCGGCGCTTCGCGGCACTGTGCCGGGCCGGCGCGATGATCGCGCGAGGAGCGATTCCCGGTTTCGTTCCCGATGCGGTTCACGCACATGACTGGCAGGCAGGATTGCTGCCCGCCTTCCTGCATTTCGACGGACTGCCCGCGCCGCCCGTTGTGATGACCGTTCACAACCTCGCCTTTCAGGGACAGTTTCCGGCTTATCTGCTCGGCACTCTCGGACTGCCCGCACGCGCCTATGCCATCGACGGCGTCGAATATTATGGCGCGATCGGGTTCCTCAAGGCCGGGCTTCAGCTTGCCGATGCAATCACCACGGTCTCGCCGAATTATGCGGCGGAAATCGCGACCCGGGAAGGTGGCATGGGACTGGACGGGCTGATCCGTGCACGTTCGTCCGCGATGCACGGAATTCTGAACGGACTGGATATCGAAGTCTGGAACCCGGCAACCGACGGCGTGCTCGCCGCGCGGTTTTCCGCTCGCACGCTTGCCGCTCGCGCCGCCAACCGGCAGGCATTGCAGGAGCGCATGAGACTCGACCGGGATGATACCGCATTGCTGTTCGGCGTGGTCAGCCGACTCGCA
>DASVGZ010000346.1:0-2259 GCA_036379275.1 Acidiphilium sp.
TTAATTTAAACTTCGAAACAGGATGCACCGGATATTCCCATGGACGGTTACAATTATATCACTGACGCCAACCGCGGCATCGGTATCAGGATTCAGAAATCTAGCTGCACCAGCTTGGAGGCGCAACTCGTTCTCAATCCGAATCACGCCAGCCTCGCCTTTCGGCTTCGTTATAACGCCTATCGTTCCCGTGATTTTATTCCCACGCGAACAGATCATCTGTTTTTTGATTCATACGATAAACAAATAAATTTTCAGACCATCCTGATATTTAAATATGGAATCGAAGCGGCGACCGCGCGGATAAGCGTTTTTGACCCAAACAATACTGACAGCAATCAAAACAAATTGCAGGCAATGGAGATTTTCAACGACGAGATTGAGGCGACGATCTCGGCTCATCGGTTAAATGACAAATACCCGCGTGTAATAGAAATCGCCAAGCTCGCACGCTCCCTCGCCTTCGCAAAAGATATCGATCCGATTTTTGGTGCTTACCGGGCCGCCGGTTATCTGATCCTTCACCACAATATCGATATTGTCTTCAGCGGCGTCCGCACTCACCATATCCCGATCTATCGGCGATTTGGATTTCAGCAGCTTACTGCTCCAAGAGAGTATCCTGGACTTGCCTTCAGGACCAGTCTCATGGCCTGTTTCCGTCCCAACTTCGCCGAGGCGCGGGAAAACCTGCCGTTCCTGCGCGGAATCTCGACCGACGATGCCTGCTACGCCGGCCTGATCGCCGGCGAGCGTGTCAGTCTGTCCGCACCGTCCCCGGAAACCGCCAGTCCGGAAACCGCCACCCCGGACGGCGGCCAACCGGATAAAACCTCGCCCCGACTGGCCGCCTGACCGATCAGCCGGCGACGATGCGGAACCCGCCACTCTGGCGCTCGACCCGGGCGAACCCCGGCGCGTTCAGGTGCATCCCGGCAACCGCCAGCCCGTCCACGACGGCCATTTCCAGAACCTGCTTTCGCGTCGCGGCAGCCTGCGCCCGATCCTGGTCGAACATCACGGCAACCTCCGGATTCGGCCCCTGAATGTCGGGGAAATGGGCGATATCGCCCCAGATCAACAGGCTGTCGCCGCCGGATTCGACCCGGAACCCGGTATGCCCGGCGGTATGGCCCGGCAGCGGCACGGCGACGATGCCGGGCAGTACCTCGCCCGCCGAAACCACCCGCACCCTCTCGCCATAGGCCGCGAAAGTGTCGCGCGCGCGCATGAAATACGGCCTTGCCCCCTCGCCGCCGCGATTCAGGTTTTCATCGTCGAGCCAGAACGCCCGCTCACGCTCGGCGATGACGAATTCGGCATTCGAAAACAGCGCCTGTCCGTCATTGCCAACCAGCCCGCCAACATGATCGGGATGCGCGTGAGTGAGCAGGATCGTGTCGATCTCCGCCGGCGCGACGCCGGCGTCCTTCAGCGCGGCGGGAAGGCGGCCAGCCGTGTCAGAGAGCGCGCCGACCCCGCCATCGACCAGAACCGTCCGCCCCCTGCCCCGGATCAGAAAAGTATTGAGATCGATTTCCGGGCGCGGCGGCCGTCCCACGCGTTCCAGCGCCGCCATCGCCGAGGCCGGATCGGTGCCGACGAGAATGCCGAAATCCAGGGCAAGATAACCGTCCCGGAGAACGGCAATCGTGTAATCGCCGATATTACGCTGAAAAGACGCGGAATCGGGCATGAAGACCTCCTCACTGTCGGTTGACCATCGCAACGGTCAGGCAGATCGGACCGAACCGCACCCGGTTCAACCCGGCCCCGATAACCGCTACGGCTGCACGAACACCATGATCACGATGACGATCATCAGAACGGTCGGAATTTCATTGGCGATCCGGTAGAATTTTTCGGATTTCACGTTGCGGTCGGCGGCGAAATTCTTCCGCCATTTCGACGCCGCGCCGTGAAACCCGCTCATCAGGATCACGCAGACGAACTTTACCCACCACCACGGCGCCGACCACGAGATCGCCCCCGGTGTCAGGATCAGCAGAATCCCGAACACCCACGCCCCGATCATCGCCGGCAGCGCGATCTGCTTGAGCAATCGCCGTTCCATCACCTTGAACCGGGCGGAGTCCGCCGAGCCCGGCGCCACCTGGCAGTGATAAACGTAGAGCCGTGGCAGATAGAACAGCGCCGCCATCCAGGCGATCACCGAAATTACGTGCAGCGCCAGTTCCCAGCGGTAGAACGAGGCAAGCGCTGCGATCGTCACGGCACGACCCGCCCGGATGCCACCAG
>DASVGZ010000347.1:0-2962 GCA_036379275.1 Acidiphilium sp.
CTTCTCGCGCGGGCAGGATCATCACGACCCCCCGCTCTCCCGCCAAGCCTGAGAGCCTGTTTCGAAATGAGATCAGGTCGGTCTGGCGGGTCTTTTCCGCCTCCGGTTCGCCGAGACCTCGCCCCGATGTCCCCGCATCGCGGCTTCGATCTCTCCTGCCGGAGACAAAAAATCCCTCGCCATCCCTCAACCGCCCCATTCCGAAACAGGCTCTGAACCGATCAAGCAGAGCGCACTTTCACATAGTCGCCCGGCGCATCGGCGAGTGGCGTGAGTCCGCCATCGCCGGGGTGCCGGGCGGGAACCTGCTTCTTTTCCCGCGCGCCGATCCAGCGCTGCCAGTCCGGCCACCAGGAACCGGCAACCTCGGTCGCGCCCGCGAGCCAATCCTGCCCGGTCTCCGGCAGGGCTTCATTGACGAAGTGATTGTATTTGCCGCTGCCTGGTGGGTTCACCACGCCGGCGATATGCCCGGAAGCCGCCAGAACGAACCGCTTCGGTCCGGCCATGAGCCTTGTCGCCTTGTAGGTGCTTGCCCAGGGCGCGATGTGATCCTCCCGACAGGACAGAAAATAGACCGGGATCGTGATTTTTCCGAGATCGACCGGAGTGCCGTCGAGGCTGAGCGCATCCGGCTCGACCAGAAGGTTCTTCTGATACATGTTGCGAAGATAGAACGAGTGCATCGCCGCCGGCATCCGCGTCGCGTCGGAGTTCCAGTAGAGCAGATCGAACGGAAACGCCTCGTTGCCCAACAGGTAGTTGTTGACCACGAAACTCCAGATCAGGTCGTTCGCGCGCAGCATGTTGAAGGTGGTCGACATCTCCGACCCTTCGAGATAGCCGCGCTGGTTCATCCGCTCTTCGAGGTTGCGCAACTGCTCCTCGTCGATGAATACGCCGAGTTCGCCGGCCTCGGCGAAATCGGTCAACGTGACCAGAAACGTCGCCGACCTGATCCGCCTGTCGTCCCGCCTTGCCATCACCGCGAGGGTCGATGCGAGCAGTGTTCCGCCCAGGCAGTAGCCGATCGCGTTCACGTTCCGCTCGCCGGTCGCGCGCTCGATCGCATCGAGCGCCGCGAACACGCCCTCGTTCATGTAGTCGGCAAAATCCCTGGTGGCGAGGTGCTCGTCCGGGTTGACCCAGCTCACCACGAAGACGGTGTGGCCCTGCTCCACCGCCCAGCGGATGAAGCTGTTTTTCGGCCGGAGATCCAGAATGTAGAACTTGTTGATCCAGGGCGGAAAGATCACCAGCGGCGTCTTCGCGACCGTTTCGGTCGCCGGCGTATACTGGATCAGCTCCATCAGTTCGTTGCGGAACACCACCTTGCCCGGCGTCACCGCGATATTGTCGCCGACCGAGAAGGCTTCGGCGTCGGTCATGCGGATGTGCAGCCTGCCGCGCCCGGCCTCGAGATCGCGCAGCAGGTTGTTCAGCCCGCGCAGCAGGTTCTCGCCGCCGGTTTCCATCGTCTTGCGCAGGACCTGCGGGTTGGTCAGCGCGAAATTGGACGGGCTCATCGCGTCGACGAACTGGCGCGCGTAGAAATCGACCTTCTGCGCGGTTTTCGGGTCGAGCCCGTCGACCCGCTTCACCACGTCCTGAACGAAGCGCGCGGAAAGCAGGTAGCTCTGCCGGATGAAGTCGAAAACCTCGTTCTCGCGCCAGGCCTTGTCCTGGAACCGCTTGTCGCGGGGGTCGGCCGGCACCACCGGTTCGGCATCCAGCCCCATCATCCGCCGGGCCGAATGCTGCCAGAGGGTCATGTAATCCTGCCACAACCCCATCTGGGCCTCGATCAGCCGGGCCGGATCGGCCATCAGCCGCGCGGTCATTTCCATGAAAGCGCCACCGATATTCAGCGGGTCGAATTCCTGCCCGCTTTCGGCCTGACCCGCGGACTGGCGCTTCAGCCAGTCCGCCACGATCCTCTGGGATCGCGCTCCGATATCGGCCATGGTGCGGCCGCAGGCTGCCGGATCCGGCTGACGAGGCTCGTCGCCGTTGTTCTGATGCTGCTCGCCCATCGACGCTCCTTCCGGCTCCGGCTGGCTGGCGCTATGACTGAACCGCCCGCTGTTCGAGGAGCCGATGTGACCTATACCGTTTTATCGCCGAAGGTTGAAATCCCGCCCCGGCGCCAATCGCGCAGCGTGACGGTTCGGTCGCGCGGTGTCCTGGTTCTGCCGGTGGTCCTCGCCCTGGCGGGATGCGCCAGCGTCAACCCGGTCACCCTGTTTCATCGCTACGAGGGTGGCGCGATCGCGCATAATCCGCCGCCGCCGCCCGGCCTCGACGACCCCTATCCCAATCTCGCCTCGGTTCCGCCGCGCCCGGCGTTGATCCCGCAGAGCGTACAACGGTCGGTCAAAAGCGCTCTGGAGGCCGAGAACACGCGCCAGAACGCCCTGCCCGTGCCCGGCATTGCCATACCAAAACCGGCATCGTCGCCCCGCCCGGCGCGTCCTGCGGAAACCGAACTGATCCGCTTCCGGCCCGATGAGGCGATCCTGCCGCGCACCGAGCAGAATGCCCTGCGCGCCCTTGCGGCGCGGCGCGGCGCGGCGAAGATCGTGGCGATCGGTTTCGCGCCCGAAAAAACCGAAGCCGACCTTCGCCTCGCCATGCTGCGCGCCACCGCCATCGCCAACCAGCTCACCCTTGCCGGCGTTCCCGCTTCGGCAATCCGGATCGAGGCTCTCGCCATGGGTCGCGGTGGCGCCGCACAATTGATATACGACTCCGCTCCATAATTCGTGATCAGGCATACCCAGGACAGACCATGACCGAGGAATTCCACCGCATCCGCCGCCTGCCCCCTTACGTCTTCGCCGAGGTCAATCAGGCGAAGGCCGCCGCCCGGACGGCGGGAGAGGACATCATCGACCTCGGCATGGGCAACCCAGACAGCCCGACGCCGCCGCATATCGTCGCCAAGCTGGTCGAGACCGTCGCC
>DASVGZ010000348.1:0-9907 GCA_036379275.1 Acidiphilium sp.
TGGTGCGGCGCGGGCGGCGGTGGCGGTGGCGGCGGGGGCGGCGCGACCTTCGGCTGCGGCGTCGGCTTGGTCTTGCTCAGGTGCGCCTTGTTCACCGTCGGCGTATTGGCCGGCGCCGGCACCTTGCCCTTGTTCAGCGCCTGCTGCGGCACGTTCGGCCCGACGATGGTCACATCGACCGCCGCCGACGACGGCGCGTTCAGCTTCTCGGTCGGCAGCGCGATCAGCAGGAACAGGATGATCGCGAGATGCACCGCCCCTGAGACGATTGCGCTTTTCCGCAATCGCGGTTCCATCGCCACGGTTTCTCAGCGCCCCGTCGCGTTCATCTGGGCAGTCACCGGACTGGTCATCCGCTCAGTGCCGCGATTGTGTCGGAGTCGGCTGCTGGGCGAGCAGGGCGACCTTGTTGAACCCGCCATCGGTGATGGTCGCCATCACTTTCAGCATGGTGCCGTAGGGAACGCTGGTGTCGCCACGCACGAAAATCCGCCGGTCGGTGTCGTTTTTGGCGATCTGCTGGAGGGTCGCGACCAGGTTGGTCAGTTCCACCTTCGAGTTCTGCAGATAGACATCGCCGGCCGCGTTCACGGTGATGGTGATCGGCGTCGCATCGGCGTTGACCGGCTTGGCATTGGCCTGCGGCAGGTTGACGTTGACGCCGGAGGTGATCAGCGGCGCGGTGATCATGAAAATGATCAGCAGCACCAGCATCACGTCGACCAGCGGAGTGACGTTGATCTCCGCCATCGGCCGGTAACGGCCGCGCCGGCCGCCATTGCCGGGTTTCATCAGCCCGCCGGCCATGTCAGGCGCGCTCTTCGGACTGGCGCGACAGGATCGCGCTGAATTCGGCGCCGAAGGCTTCGAGCCGGGCGGCGATGCGCGAAAGGTCGGTGGACAGCTTGTTGTAGGCGAGTACGGCGGGAATCGCCGCGACCAGGCCGATCGCGGTGGCGAACAGCGCCTCGGCGATGCCGGGGGCGACGACCGCGAGATTGGTGTTGTGCATCGCCGCGATCGACGAGAACGCGTGCATGATACCCCAGACCGTGCCGAACAGGCCGACGAACGGGGCAACGGCGCCGATCGAGGCAAGGAACACCATGTAGCGTTCGAGCCGATCCATCTCGCGCATGGTGGTCACTCCCATGGCGCGGTCGATCCGCTCGTTAACGCTGCTTCGCGTCGCGTCCGCGCCGGCGATCCGCGCGGAGCGCCGCCATTCGCCCATCGCCGCGCCGAACACGGCGGCGATCGGGTGGCCGGGCTCGGACCCTTCCTGCTCGTAAAGCTCGTCGAGGCTGCGGCCGGACCAGAACTTGTCCTCGAACGCGTCGGCGTCGCGGTTCACCCGGCGGATGGTGATGGTCTTCTCGATGATGATCGCCCAGACCCAGATGCTGGCGGCGATCAGCAGCAGCATGGTGATCTGCACGACGAAACCCGACTGCAGGAACAGCCCCAGCAGCGACAGATTGGCGCCGGGCGCTGCGACCCCCGCGGCGTTGACAGCCTGATCCACCTTCAAACCCCTTCCGCGGCGTTCCTGCCGCCCAAGCTTTTTGCGGCTCCGCCGCCCAAACCTTTTGCGGCTCCGCCGCAAGTTATTTCGTCTGCCCGCATCCGTGCGAGCGCGTCGCGAACAGGCCCAGGCAGGCGCGCGGGCCGGCCCGTCGTGGCGCCGACGCAGGCGAGCACGAGGCGGATTTGCGCCAGCGTCGCCGCGTCGCGCAAGATCATTTGTCTCAATATCACCCGGGCCGCCGCGACGGCCTCGACATGGGTCGCCACGACCAGCCGGTCGTCGAGTCGCGCGGGCCGCTGATAGTCGATTTCCGCGCGATGCACCACGAACATCCTGCCATGCGTACGAATCATTTCTGCGTGTGGCACGCCGAGCACGCGCAGCGCCTCCGAGCGGCCGCGTTCGGCATAGCGCAGATAGTTGGCATGATAGACGATGCCGCCCGCGTCGGTGTCCTCGAAATAGATGCGCAAGGGCAGGCGATGCACCCCGCCCTCGATGCGCCCCTGATCGACCGTGGTCATTCCAGCGGCAGATCCTGCTGGCCGCCCGGTGCGGGCGGCGGCACAAGGCCAAGATGCGCCCAGGCCTCGCGCCCGAGCATCCGCCCGCGCGAGGTGCGGGTGAGAAATCCTTCCTGGATCAGATAGGGTTCGACCACATCCTCCAGCGTGTCGCGCGGTTCCGACAGCGCCGCCGCAAGGGTTTCCACTCCGACCGGCCCGCCATCGTGATGTTCGGCGATCCGGCGGAGATAGCGCCGGTCCATCGCGTCGAGCCCGCGCTGATCGACATCGAGCCGGTTCAGTGCCGCATCCGCCGCCTTGCGGTCGATCGTCGCGGTGCCGGCGACGGTCGCGAAATCCCGCACTCTCCGGGTCAGCCTGCCAGCGATGCGCGGGGTGCCGCGCGAGCGGCGGGCGATTTCGGCAGCACCGTCCGGCGTGAGGTCCATGTCCAGCAAGGCCGCCGCGCGGGTCACGATTCGGGTCAGTTCCTCCGGCGTGTAGAAAATCAGCCGAAGCGGAATCCCGAAGCGGTCGCGCAGCGGATTGGCGAGCAGGCCGGACCGGGTGGTCGCCCCGATCAGGGTGAAGCGCGGCAGGTCGATCCTGACCGAGCGTGCGCCCGGTCCCTCGCCGATGATCAGGTCGAGCACGAAATCCTCCATCGCCGGATAGAGCACTTCCTCAATGGCCGGCTGAAGGCGGTGAATTTCGTCGATGAACAGAACGTCCCCCGGTTGCAGGTTGGTCAGGATCGCCGCGAGATCGCCGGCGCGCTGGATGATCGGACCCGAGGTCGCGCGGAACCCGACTCCCATCTCGCGCGCGATGATCTGCGCCAGCGTGGTCTTGCCGAGGCCGGGCGGACCGTGCAGCAGCACGTGGTCGAGCGGATCGCCCCGTCCGCGTGCCGCCGCGATGAATATCGCAAGATTGTCGCGGCTGGCTTTCTGGCCGGTGAATTCCGCGAGAGTTTGCGGCCGGAGCGAGGCTTCCGGCCCGTCTTCGGCATCGCGCGCGCCGGAGAGCAGGCGGGATTCGGTGGTGTCGCTCATCGTGTGTCGCTCATCGTGCCAGTCTCTTCAGCCCGTCACGGATCAGCGAGTCGAGCGTTGCTTCGGCGCCAAGCGAGGCGAGCGAGGCGGAAACCGCCTGCTCGGCTTCGCCGCGCCGGTAGCCGAGATTGATCAGGGCGGAAAGCGCATCGCCAGCGGCGCCCGCCGGGGCGACCGGCGCCGGAAGCAGGTTCGCGCCTGCCACGACGGTTCCCGCCGGCATCGCCATCACCCGCTCGCGCAGTTCGGCGATCAGCCGGGCCGCGAGCTTCGGCCCCACCCCCGGCGCGCGGGTCACGGCGGCGCGGTCGCCGGTGGCGATGGCGGCGGCGAGCTGGTCCGGCGGCAGCGCCGAAAGCAAGGCGAGCGCCACTTTCGCCCCGACGCCCTGAATGGTGGTGAGCAGGCGAAACCAGTCGCGCTCGGCCTGGTCGATGAAGCCGTAGAGAGTAATCGCGTCCTCGCGCACCTGGGTCTCGACCAGAAGTCGCGCGACGCCGGGCGGCGCGGGCAGGGCGGCGAGGCTGCGCGCGGAAAGCTGCACCACGTAACCCACGCCGTTGACATCGATCAGGCAACGCCCGTCCTCGACCTGTTCGGCGGTGCCGGTCAGCCTGCCGATCATGCCGCCGGAATCCTTGTTTCAGTAATCGTTGTCGCGCCAATCCTTGTCGCGGTCGAAAGGTGATGGGCATGGCAGATCGCCACAGCAAGCGCGTCGGCGGCGTCGGCGCGGGTGATCGCAGCCCCGGGCAGCAGACGCCGCACCATCAGCGCGACCTGGGATTTCTCCGCCGCTCCGGTGCCGACCACCGAGCGTTTCACGGTTTTCGCGCCGTATTCGGCGACCGGCACGCCCGCCCGCGCCGGGGCGAGCAGCGCGACCCCGCGCGCATAGCCGAGCTTGAGGGTCGCGGTCGCGTTGCGATTGACATAGGTTTCCTCGACCGCGGCATGATCCGGCGCGAAATCGGCAAGCAGGCGGGCCAGCGCCGCATCCAGCGCGCGCAGCCGCTCGGGCACCGACTGGTCGCCATCGGTGCCGATCACCCCGTCGGCGACATGGCGCAGCCGGTTGCCGTCCATGTCGATCAGGCCGAATCCGGTAAACCGCAGCCCCGGATCGATCCCCAATATGCGCGCGCGAATCGCCATCGCATCCTTATAGAGCAACACGCGAGTCGGTGCAGGGGCGGCCCGGAATCAGGCGGACAGCGCGGCCATCACCGGCTCGGGGATCTCGAAATTCGCGTAGACGTTCTGCACGTCGTCGCTGTCGTCGAGCGCGTCGATCAGCTTGAGCACCGCGCGCGCCGCTTCCTCGTCGAGGGCGATGCTGGTCGCCGGCCGCCAGTCGAGCTTCGCGGTCTCCGGCTCGCCGAAGCGCTGCTCCAGCGCGTCGCGCACCGCGAAGAACGATTCCACAGCGCAGGTGATGTCGTGGCCGTCATCGTCGCTTTCGACATCGTCGGCCCCGGCCTCGATCGCGGCCTCAAGCATGTCGTCGGCGCTCGCGGTCCCGGCAGGGTAATGCACCACGCCGAGCCGGCCGAACAGGAAGGCGACCGAGTTGGTCTCGCCCAGCGCACCGCCATGCTTGGCGAAGGCGGAGCGGATATCGGAGGCGGTGCGGTTGCGGTTATCGGTCAGCGCCTCGACGATGATCGCGATTCCCGAAGGCCCGTAGCCCTCGTAGCGCACCTCGGCGAAATCGTCGCCGCCGCCGCTGCCGCTGGCTTTCTTGATCGCCCGGTCGATGGTGTCGCGCGGCATGTTGGCCTGGCGCGCGGCGGCGCAGGCGGCGCGCAGACGCGGGTTGGCGGCGGGGTCGGGCAGGCCCTGCCGCGCCGAGACGGTGATCTCGCGGATCAGCCTGGCGAATTGCCGTGCCCGGCGCGCGTCCTGCGCGCCCTTGCGGTGCATGATATTCTTGAACTGGGAATGTCCGGCCATGGTCAGTCGCTCGATATGCGGTCGTTCGGGTTTCGGTCGTCGATTGTCGGATGAACGCTCCAGCTAGCAAACCCGGCGGGTTCTGTCATGGGGGCGCAGCCGCGCCAGGCATGAGGGGCGCAGCCGCTCCTGTTCTTCTTGGTCGGGTTCGCGCGGTGGTGTAGGAGGTCGCGGCCGATCCGGTGGCAGCCGAGGCGTCGGGTGCGAGAAACGGGTACGAAATGCAAGTCTGGTTCGATGTCGAGGATTTTTTCGTCTACGCGGCCCATACTGCCCGGCCCAGCGGTATCCAGCGGCTCGCGTTCGAGTTGCAGCGCGCCATGCTGGATATTGCGCCCGGAACCACGCATTTCGTCCGGCACGGAAAATCGGAAACCGGCTTCGTCACCGTGCCATTCGCCGAAGTCGAGACGCTGTTCGCCAGCCTGGCCCAGCCCACAGTGTATCCGGACGCGGAGGATCACCGGCCGGCCCACGCCGATGATCCGGCGCCACGGCCCGGCCGGTTGCGGCGCGGCGTCAGCCGGACGATGGCCCGCCTGCCGCCGGACATCGCCAGTTCGCTGCGCCGGTTCCGAACCCATCAAACCAGGGCGTTTTGCGCCCTGTTTCAGGTTGCGCGTTCCAGCGTCGCAACCGTCAGATCCCGCCCGAAACGAAACGGCAGGAACCTGACCGGCCGCGACGGATATCGCGCGCTCGAGACCATCGCCGCGCCGGGCGACTGGCTGGTCGTCGCCGGCTCGTCCTGGGCGCTGGAGAACTACGCCGAACGGATCGGCGCGGTGCGGAGCCGCATCGGAATGCGGTTCGCGCTTCTGATGTGCGATGTCATCCCGGTCCGCCGCCCGGAGTGGTGCGACCGCAACGTCACGCGCGCCTTCAAGGCCTGGCACCGCGATGTCCTGCCCCTTGCCGATCGCGTCCTGGCGATCTCCCGAAACACCGCCCGCGATGTCGAGCGCTATGCGGCGGAGGCCGACATCAGGCTGCGCGGCCCGGTGCATCCGGTTCCGGTCGGCGCCGGCTTCGGACGGATGCCGGCTGAAACCCGCACGCGGCGCCTGCCTCCGCCCGGCTCGTTCGTTCTGGTCGTCTCGACCATCGAGGCGCGCAAGAACCACGCCCTTCTGGTCCGGGTCTGGCGCGAATTGCTGGAGACCATGCCGAAGGACAAGGTGCCGACCCTGATCTTCGCCGGCCGGATCGGCTGGATGGTCGCCGACCTGTTGCAGCAACTGGAGAACGCCGACTGGCTCGGCGGCAGGATCCGCCTGATCGACTCGCCGGACGATGGCGAACTCGCGGCGCTCTACCGGGATTGCCTCTTCACCGTGTTTCCCTCGCTCTACGAAGGCTGGGGTCTGCCGGTGACCGAAAGCCTTGCCTTCGGCACGCCCTGCCTCGCCGCCAACACCACGTCCCTGCCCGAGGCGGGCGGAACCTTCGCCCGGTATTTCGACCCCGACGACCTGCACGATGCCGTGCGCGCGGTCCGCGCCGTGCTCGACGATCCGGCCGGCCTTCAAGCCTGGCGGGAGGATATCCGGCGGAACTTCCGGCCGGTGCCATGGACCGACAGCGCGGCTTCCCTTCTGCGCCTCCTGGAACGGGAGTCCCGGCCATGATGCTCGGTGTCGCGCATCGCGCCTGGCGGCTGCTGCCCCGCGCGGCGCGGCGTGCGGCGATGACCCGTGTCGCGGCCATGATCGCGGTCCCGCCCGACCCCGCACCGGCGAACAGCGATGGCGCGATCATCGCCGGGGATACCGATGGCAAGAACGGCATCGCCGAGAGCGGACGCATCCTTGGCCGGGCGCTCGCCGCGCGCGGCTTGCTGCGCGGCACCATGCCGCTCGGCCTGCCCAGCGTGGTTCCCGCTTTTGCCGGAACCCTGCCGCCACGAGCAGCGGTGATCTCGGTGGTCAACGGCCCGTTTCTGCCGGTCGGCCTTGCCCGGCTGACCCCGCGCGACATCCTGCGGGACAGAAGGATGATCGGCGTATGGGCCTGGGAACTCCCCGGGGTGCCACCCGAATGGGCGGTCGGCGCGCGCTTCGTGCATGAAATCTGGGCGCCGACCCGGTTCGCGGCGGACGCCTTCGAGCCCGTCGCGCCCGGTCGGGTCCGGGTGGTGCCGTTTCCGCTCGCCTGCGAACTGCCGTTCGAGATGACGGGCGACCGCGCATCCTTCGGCCTTCCGGCGGACTGTTTCGTGGTGCTGAGCATCTTCAATCTCGCCTCGAGTTGCGCGCGCAAGAACCCGTTCGGAACCATCGCGGCCTTCAGGGCGGCGTTCGGCACCCGGCTTGATGCCCTGCTCGTCCTGAAGCTGACCGGCGTCGCGCATTACCCGGACGATCTGGCGGCGATCCGCGCGGTCATCGGCGATGCGCCGAACATCCGCGTGATCACCGAAACCGTCAGCGAACCGGCGCTGCGCGGCCTGATCGCGACGAGCGATGTGGTCCTGTCGCTCCACCGCTCGGAAGGCTTCGGCCTGATTCCGGCCACTGCCGCGCTTCTGGGGGTTCCCGTGGTCGCAACGGGATTTTCCGGCACTCTGGACTTCATGGACGAAGCCGCCAGCGGCCTCGTTCGCTACCGTCTGGTGCAGGCGCGGGACGATCGCGGCAGCTACGACATCCCGGGCGCCGTCTGGGCCGATCCCGACATCGAGGACGCCGCCGACTGGCTCACCCGGCTGTTCGATGACACTGCCCTGCGCACCCGTCTCGGCGCGGCGGGGCAGCGTCATGCGATGGCGAAGCTCGGGCGCGACCCGCTGGATGCGGCGCTCGCCGCCAGCGGCATCTCATGAGAATCCCCGTTTCATGAAAGTTTTGGTCTGGCACTGGGGCCGGCGCGGCGCGGGACCACGCTTCGCCGCTCTGCTGAGCCAGGCACTCTCGCGCCTGCCTGACACCGAAGCGCCCCTGTCGCTCTCGGCCGAGGCGGAAATTCTCGGTATGGAAAACCCGCCTGCCTGCGCATGGCCCTATCCGACCTATCGTTCGGCGGCCGGCGCCGTCCTCCGCCTTCTGAGCCTGCCATTCGCCGGCGGCGCGGTGCGCGCCGGTCTCGGCCGCATCGCCCCCGATGTCGCGCTCTGCGCCATGCCCGCCGTGCTCGACCGGCTGATGATTGCCAGTTTGCGTACCGGGCTGCGCGTGCCCTACGGCGTCATCGTCCACGATGCGGCGTCGCACCCGGGCGAAAGCCTGCGCTTCAGGCTGGTGAACCAGGCGCGGCTCCTGCGCGGCGCCGGCCTGTTGGTGACGCTGAGCCAGTCGGTGACCGACGAGTTGCAGGCAAGCGGCTCGGTCCTGCCCGGTCAGAAAATCCTCACCCTCAGCCATCCGCCGATGCCGGTGAGTGTGACATCGGGGGCGAAGGGAGCGAGCCTGCCGCCGCCCTTCGCCCATGGCGGGCAGCCGAGGCTGCTGATGTTCGGCCGGCTGTTGCCCTACAAGGGGCTCGACCTGCTGCGCGAGGCGATGGAACGACTCGGTCCCGATCCGGGGTTCGATCTGAAGATCGCCGGCGACGGCCCGGTTTCCGACGAACTCTCCCGGCTCGGCGCGATGCCCCGTGTCACGGTCGACCGGCGCTGGATTCCCGAAGCCGAACTGCCCGACCTGATCGGCGCTGCCGACGCGGTGATCCTGCCCTACCGTCAGGCCAGCCAGTCCGGCGTCGCGGCGGCGGCGCTCGCGCTCGGGCGCTATGTCATCTCCACCGATGTCGGCGGGCTTGGCGAGCAGTTGCGCGGCGCGCCCCGCACCGTGCTGTGCCCGCCCGATGCGGCGGCCCTTGCCCGTGCAATCGCGGCGTTCTGTGCGGGCAGGGGAGAAGCGGGCAGGGGGGTGGATGTCGCAGAGGCGCAAGCCGACCCGATGGCTGCATGGACCCATATGGCGGTTCAGGTGCGTGCCGGCCTCGCCGGGCTCTGTTCCGGTTGATCTGGACCAATAATTAGTCTAAAACACTCCGCCATCTCAGGCCGATAAATGGTCTCGATTGGAGCGTGTCATGCAGGTGTCGGTATCGGAAGCCAAGGGACAACTGACCGAACTGGTCCGGCGGGCCGAGGCGGGGGATGAGATCATTCTCACCAGGCACGGCCATGCCGCGGTGCGTCTGGTGCCTGTCAGACCGGCAGTGGATCGGAAATCCCGCCGGGCTTTGCTCGAAGCGGTTTGCGCCGCTGCCGCCGGAAAGGCGACCGCCGGCCCGAGCGCCGCGCGCAGCCAGGATTTTCTGTATGGCGATGACGGGATGCCGGAATGATCGCAGTCGATACGTCCGCGCTCATGGCGATTCTGCTTTGGGAACCGGAAGCCGGATTTTGCATCGCGGCGCTGGAATCCGAAGCCGATCTTCTGATTTCCACCGGCACGGTGGTCGAGGCGCTGATCGTCGCCCGGGGTCGTAATCTTGGCGATGAGATGGAACGGCTGATTGACGGCCTCGGCTTTCAGGTCGTCAGCGTGACGGAAGCTTCGGCCCGGCAGGTGGCGCAGGCCTGGCGGCGCTGGGGCAAGGGCGTGCATCCCGCCGCTCTGAATTTCGGAGATTGTTTCGCCTACGCGGTGGCAAAACAGCACGACTGCAAATTGCTCTATGTCGGCAAGGATTTCGGGCAAACCGATATCGGGGGCGTCGTTTCGCAACACCGGCCGGGCGCCTGAGCAAACGTAAGATTTTTTGAGGAAGGGGGGAGCAGAACACTGGCTCCCGGAGCAGGACTCGAACCTGCGACCCAGCGGTTAACAGCCGCTTGCTCTACCAACTGAGCTACCGGGGATCACCCAACGCGGAGAGGCCTATAGCAGAGCTTCGAAGGCGCATCCACCCTCGGGCCG
>DASVGZ010000349.1:0-3123 GCA_036379275.1 Acidiphilium sp.
TGGTATCGCGAGGCGGCGGAGGCGCGTGGCGTGGCGCTGACCGACCCCGATGCACGGGAGATCGTCTACGGGATGCCCTACAAGGAGTGGCAGGCGAAGTATCAGAAAGACGCCTCGCCCGCGCAGAAGGCGGCGTTTGGCGAGACATCCAAAGTCGGGCATTGACCGGATGCGGCTTGCGATCTATCCCGCCGGCTTCCTGTTCCGACTGGCTGAGAGGATCCGATGGCGCTCGACACGGCTGATACGGCTGACCATGCGACGACCGGCAATATCGCGGCGGACCGGCTGAAAAGCATCGTCGAGCGGATCGAGCGGCTGGAGGAAGAACGCAAGGCGCTCGCCTCCGACATCAAGGACATCTATTCCGAGGCGAAATCGGCCGGGTTCGACGTGAAGGTGCTGCGCCAGCTCATCCGGATGCGCAAGCAGGAGCCGGCGGAAATCGAGGAGCAGGAAACCCTGCTCGACGTGTATCGCCGCGCCCTCGGTATGGCCTGAGCTTCGCGTTTCCACCGCATCCCCCCGATACGACCCCCGACAGGAGTGTCGCCTTTCGCGTAACGGCGGGGTTTCATGTTGGTAACCCTGCGCCATTTCTCCGGCCGGAACCTCGAAGCAGGCCGCGGATCACCCATTTGTGAGACATGGGCCGGCGATGCGCCGCCGGCTTCGTCGGTTCACGCCGGAATGCCGGACCGACGGTTGTCACGGATCGAAGGAATGGCTGAATGTCGATCATTGTCTGGCTCATTCTGGGACTCGTCGCGGGCTTCATCGCGAGCAAGATCGTCGACCGGCAGGGCGCCGGTTTCGTTCTGGATATCGTGCTCGGCATCATCGGCGCGCTGGTCGGCGGGTTCATCTTTACAGCATTCGGCGCGGCCGGCGTGACCGGTTTCAATGCCTACAGCCTTCTGGTCTCCGTGATCGGGGCGGTCGTGGTTCTGGTGGCGTATCACACGATCGTCGGCAGCGACCGGCGGATCTGAAGCGCCCGGATTCGAAGCGTTCCGTCGGGGACAGGCCCCGGTCCGGGTTTACTCAAACCAGCGAAGGAGGCGAACGATGTCGGTCCTCGCGTGGATCGTTCTTGGTCTCGTTGTCGGCTTCATGTTCGGCAATATCGTCGAGGGCAGGGCAAAGGGGTATCTGATCGATCTCGGGTCCGGCATCGTCGGTGCCGTTATCGGCGGTCTGATCGCGACCCTGATCATTTTCGACAACCCGATGAAGGTGCTCGACCCCTACAGCCTGATCGGCGCCGTGGTCGGCGCGGTCGTCGTGCTGACTGCGATCCGCACGGTGCGCCTGCGCCGGCGCGCCCGGGCGGAAACGAAAGCGGGCCTGAACTAGCCTTTCACCAGAAGCCTCGCTGCCTCGACCGCGAAATAGGTCAGGACACCGGAAGCGCCGGCGCGGCGGAAGCCGGTGAGGGCTTCCAGAATGCCCCGCTCGCGGTCGAGCAGGCCGAGTTCCATCGCGGTCGCGAGCATCGCGTATTCGCCGGAGACCTGGTAGGCGAAGACCGGCACCGCGAACGTGTCGTGGACCCGGCGGACGATGTCGAGATAGGGCATTCCCGGCTTGACCATGACCATGTCGGCGCCTTCCTCGATATCCATCGCGACTTCGCGCAAGGCCTCGTCGGAGTTGGCGGGGTTCATCTGGTAGGTTTTCTTGTTGCCCTTGAGTGCGCCCTGCGAGCCGAGCGCCTCGCGGAACGGGCCGTAGAAGCAGGAGGCGTATTTGGCGGCGTAGCTCATGATCCGGGTGTGGATCAGCCCCTCGGTGTCGAGCGCCGCGCGGAGGCCGCCGATCCGTCCGTCCATCATGTCGGACGGTGCGATGATGTCGATGCCGGCTTCGGCCTGGACCACCGCCGGACGCTCCAGAATCCCGACCGATTCGTCGTTGGCGACATAACCATCGCGCAGGACGCCGTCGTGGCCGTGATCGGTATAGGGGTCGAGCGCGACATCGCCGATCAGGCCGAGATCCGGGAATTCGCGCTTCAGAAGGCGCGCGGCGCGGCAGATCAGGTTGTCGGGGTTCAGCGCCTCTGTGCCCTCGGCGTTCTTCAGGGCCGAAGGCGTTGCCGGAAACAGGGCGATGGCGGGAATGCCGAGTGTCACGGCGTCCTCGACATGCGCGGCGAGACGGTCGAGCCCGACGCGATGAACGCCCGGCATCGAGGTGACCGGAACCGGGTCGCCCGCGCCGTCGTGGATGAACACCGGCCAGATCAGGTTGTCGGCCGAAAGCGTGGTTTCGGCGACCATGCGGCGGGTCCAGGCGTCGTGACGGTTGCGGCGCAGGCGGGTGGTGGGAAAGCTGCCGGTGATCATGTGTGCTCCGTAACGTCCAAATCTGCGGTTGCCGGCTTCGCATTCGCGCGAAGTCGCGCGCCGTGCAAGCGGCTGGCGGCACTTGCCGGCGGCAAGGGCCGGGTTGTCGCGCATGGCACCAATGCGCGGGCGCCGCGCCGGGGCGGGGCCAAGGTTTCATCCCGGGGGCCGACCTGCTAAAGCCGCGCGATGAATGACAGTCGAATTTTGGCGGTCGGCGCCGATCACGCAGGGTACGCGCTGAAGGACAGGCTGGCCGAGGCGGCGCGCGCTTCGGGCTGGCAGGTGATCGACTGCGGCACCCATTCCGCGGCGAGCGTGGATTATCCCGATATCGCCCATGCGGTGAGCGGCCGTGTCGAAAGCGGCGCGGCGCGGCTGGGTCTTCTGGTCTGCGGTTCGGGCATCGGCATGGCGATCGCCGCCAATCGCCACACGGGGATCCGCTGCGCGCAGGCGCACGATGCGACCGAGGCGCGGCTGTCACGCCTGCATAACAATGCCAATGTTCTCGCTCTCGGCGCGCGGCTGACCGGCGACGCGGTCGCGCTGGATGCGCTGAAGGTGTTTCTTTCGACCGACTATGAAGGCGGGCGGCACGATGCGCGCCTCGCCAAACTCGATCCGGAGGGTGCGCGATGAACGAGCAGAGAGTTGGGTTTGGATTGGGGCGGTTTTTCGGGGCGTCGGTGGGGGAGACGGATCCGGAGATCGCGGCGGCGCTGGGGCGGGAGCTTGAGCGCCAGCAGGACGGGATCGAGCTGATCGCGTCCGA
>DASVGZ010000350.1:0-3529 GCA_036379275.1 Acidiphilium sp.
CTGGATCGGCGCGCGGCTGCGCTGCGCCTCGGTGACGAGCGCGACGATGCGGCTGAGGCGCGTTTCGGCGCCCACCCGCTCGGCGCGCATGATGAAGCTGCCGTCGCCATTGAGCGTGCCGCCGGTCACCGCCGCGCCGACGCCCTTGCGCACCGGCAGCGGCTCACCGGTCAGCATGGATTCGTCGAGGAAACTCTCGCCGTCGGTGAGGGTGCCGTCGACCGGCACGGCATCGCCCGGCCGCACGCGGAGCAGATCGCCCGGGGCGATGGCGTCGAGCGGTACGTCGTGCTCGGCGCCGCCTTCGAGCCGTCGCGCGGTTTTCGGGGCGAGGTCGAGCAAAGCGCGCAGCGCGCCGCCGGTCGCCTCGCGGGCGCGCAATTCGAGCACCTGGCCGAGAAAGACCAGCGTTATGATCACCGCTGCGGCCTCAAAATAGAGCGGCGGGCCCGCGTGCCCCGTGTCGGGAAGCGCCGCCGGGAAGAGCAGCGCGACGAGCGAGAAGAGATAGGCCGCCGCGACCCCCAGGCCGATCAGCGTCCACATATTGGGCGAGCGGTTGCGCAGCGAATTCAAGGCGCGGCGGAAGAAGGGCTGCGCCGCCCAGAGCACGACCGGGGAGGCGAGGATGAGCTCGATCCAGCCGGCGAGCGGTTCGCCGATCCAGTGGCGCACCGGCAGACCGACCATCGGCGCCATGGCGATGATCAGCAGCGGTACGCTCAACGCCGCGCTGATCCAGAAGCGGCGGGTGAAATCGACGAGCTCGGGGCTCGGACCGGTCTCGGCGGCGACGCCGACGGGCTCCAGCGCCATGCCGCAGATCGGGCAGTCGCCGGGCCCGTCGCGCCGGATTTCCGGGTGCATCGGGCAGGTATAGACGACGCCCGCGGGTGCCGCGCCGCGCGACGGCGCCGGCGCGTTGGCGGGCGCATGCGCGTGATGCGCATGGTCGTGATGCTGGTGCCCCTGAGGCTCGTGCCCGGGCGCGCTGGGCGGGCCAAAGCGATCGGCGCCGAGATAGGTTTGCGGCGCGGCAACGAATTTATCGCGGCACCTCTCGGAGCAGAAATAATAGGTCTCGCCGGCCTGCTCGGCCGACCATCTGGCCGTCGCCGGGTCTACCCGCATGCCGCAGACGGGATCGGTTACGCGCGCGTCGGGCTTGATGGTCGATGCGTCCATGGTCACGAATTCCTTTCGATCCATCCTGACATGGACCTTCCCATCATGGTAAGGTCAAGCCCCCTCTATATGGAGACGACCATGCAGATCGGCGAGGCTGCCCGGCTCAGCGGCGTTTCGGCCAAGATGATCCGGCATTACGAGGCGATCGGGCTGATCCCGTCGGCCAGCCGGCGCGATAGCAATTATCGCGATTATGGTCATCACGACCTGCACCGGTTAGCCTTTATCCGCCGGGCCCGCGAGCTCGGCTTCTCGATTGCCGAAATCCGCGACCTGTTGCGGCTCTGGGGTGACCGGTCGCGCTCCAGCGCCGAGGTCAAGCAACTGACCGAGGCGCATATCGGCGCGCTCGAGGCGAAGATCGAGGCGCTGACGGAAATGCGCGCGACCCTCGCCCATCTGGCCGAGGCCTGCGGAGGCGACGACCGCCCCGACTGCCCGATCATCGACCGGCTCGCGGGGGCGGCCATGGCCTGATGTGTCTGACCGCGGGGTTAAGGGCGGTCTCCACCTCGCCACCTCCGCCACCTCATTCCCGCCTACGCGGGAATGACGGTGGGGGTTGGGCGGCGCATACCGCGTGAATCTCGGTGCGTGTTTCGCCGAGATTGGAACCAAACACATATTTGCCGCTTTTCTTAGGCCCAGATAGCATTTGAAGGGCGCGCCAAGTTGACGTATCGTGCCGGCCTGTATCCGACGGTCTGATGTCGAGATTCCGGCACCTCACCGTAAAGTTTCGGCGAGGAGAATACGGTGGATGAAGAAATAGATCGCGGCGGCGACGCCGACCCTGGAAGTATAATCGGCGGCTCGGCCGTTGCGGCAGCAGAACTGGCCGAGTCACCCGCAAGTCTGCCCGGGATGAGTCCCGGCCCTGCATTGGCCGCGAGGGTCGCGCCATCAGCCATCAGACTCGGCGGCGCCAAACCCGTTGCGGCAGTCCGGCGCAAAATAGAGCCGATCAATCATTTCCCGCTGAGCGCGCACTCCCGGACCTTCCTCAAAGCGTTTTATCCGGGCGTTTCCGTCAACGAGTGGAACGACTGGAAATGGCAGGTTCGCAACCGCGTCCGCCGGCTCGACATGCTGGAGCGGATGCTGGCGCTGACGCCCGACGAGCGGGCCGCGGTGATCCGCCGCACGGGCAACCTGCCGATCGCCGTCACGCCCTATTACCTGTCGCTGCTGTCGCGCGACGATCCGAACCAGCCCTTGCGGCGCACCCATATTCCGGTCGGCAACGAGTTCCTCCAAGGGATCGGCGAGGACCCCGATCCGCTGCACGAGGACCACGACACGGCGGTGCCGGGCCTCGTCCACCGCTATCCCGACCGCGTGTTGTTCCTGGCGACGGGCTTCTGCTCGACCTATTGCCGCTATTGCACGCGCTCGCGCATGGTGGGGGAGACGAACGGGGAATATTCGTTCTCGGTCAGCCAGTGGGAGAAGGCGGCGCAGTATATCGAGGCGCATCCGGAAATCCGCGACTGTCTGCTCTCGGGCGGCGATCCGCTGTCGATCGGCGACGACAAGCTTGAGTGGCTGCTCGACCGGCTCCGACGAATCCCGCACCTCGAATTCCTGCGCATCGGCACAAAAATCCCGGTGGTCATGCCGCAGCGGATCACCCGCCGCCTCACCCGGATGCTCAAGCGCTTCCATCCGCTCTGGATGTCCATCCACTTCACCCACCCCGACGAACTCACCCCCGAAACCATCGAAGCCTGCGCGCGGCTCGCCGACGCCGGGATTCCGCTCGGCAGCCAGACGGTGCTGCTCAGGGGGATCAACGATTCGCTCGAGGTGATGAAGCCGCTGATGCAGGGGCTGCTCAGGGCGCGGGTCAAACCCTACTACATCTATCAATGCGATCCGGTGTCGGGGTCGGAACATTTCCGCACGCCGGTCGAAAAGGGGCTGGAGATTATCCGCGGCTTGCGGGGCCATACCTCGGGCTACGCGGTGCCGCAATTCGTCATCGACGCGCCGGGCGGCGGCGGCAAGATTCCGTTGCTGCCGGATTACGTCGTCGGGCGCGAGGGCGACGATCTGCTGCTGACCAATTTCGAGGGCGGCACCTATCGCTATCCCGACCCCGGCGGGCGCGTCGGGGCGGCTGAAAATCTGCTCCGGGACCATGAATTTCTGTTCGATTCCAGCACTGGTCTTTACGGTCCGCACGCGGCATGAACGAAATGGCACGGTGGCACGCGCCGACCCGGGTTCGGGTGGTCCCTGCTCGATGAGGATTGGCTTCACTTACGACCTCAAGGACGATTATCTCGCCCGCGGCTTTTCCGAGGAGGCGGCGGGCGAGTTCGATTCGCTCGTGACCATC
>DASVGZ010000351.1:0-3613 GCA_036379275.1 Acidiphilium sp.
CTGCTCGGCCTCGGGAAAGGCACAGCCGACGATGATGTCCTCGATATCCTCGACCTTCACCCCGGTCCGCGCGATCAGCCCGCGTACCACCTCTGCCGCCATTTCATCCGGCCGCACCCGCACGAGCCCGCCCTTGCGGGCAAGGGCAAAGGGGGAGCGGGCATAGCCTGCGATGACAACATTGGTCCTTGGGTTGGTCATGGGAATGGCGGCTCCTTGAATGTACGATCCGGATCTATTCGGAGGGCTGCTGGAGCACCGCCTCGGCCTGGCGCTCGATATCCGCAAGCTCGGCAAGACTCTGTTCGAGGGCGGTGCGCTGCTCCTGCAACCGCGCAATCCGCTTGCGCACACCGACCAGCAACTGCTTCATCTGGGTGTGTTGGGTCGGGTCGATATCGTAGAGATCGAGGTAATCCTTGACCTCGCGGAGCGAGAAGCCGAGCCGTTTGCCCCGCAGAATGAGCATCAGCCGGGCGCGGTCGCGCGGGGTGTAGACCCGCGTCGTGCCGGCGCGGCTCGGGTTGATCAGTCCCTTGTCCTCGTAGAAGCGGATTGTCCGCGCGGTAACGCCGAGCTGCCGCGCGAGCTGGCTGACCGAGAAAAGAGTGTTGGCCGGCCCGCCAGAGGCGATCGTTTCGCGCTGATGCCGCTCATGCAGGGTGGTCATCGCCGGGCCATCCGTTGTCGTCATCGCCATATCCCATCCTGTGTTCTTCGGGAGGCGCGGATCCGCCTCAGTGTGGATAAACATGACCGATTCCGAACGTTAACGCAAAGAGAACGGCTATTACGTATAAGTTATGACAGACTTTCTGTCCAGCGAAATTTGCCTCACCGGGCCGCTTTTGCCGCTTCCTCGGCGACGAGTTCCTTTTTCGACAGTTTGCCGACCATGGTTTTCGGCAGGGTTTCGCGGATTTCGACCTGTTTCGGGATCTCGATCTTGTTCAGATGATCCTTGAGGAAGGTCAGGATCTCATCCAGTGTCGCGCTGGTGCCGGGGCGCAGGGTGACGAACAGCTTGGGTGCCTGACCGCGATAGGCGTCCGGAATCCCGATCGCGACCGCATCCTGCACCGCCGGGTGTTGATACGCCGCTTCCTCGATCGTTCTCGGGTAGACGTTGTAGCCGCCGCACAGGATCAGATCCTTGATCCGGTCGACGATGAACAGATAGCCGTCGGCGTCGAGATAGCCGACATCGCCGGTGCGCAGCGCGCCGTCGATGAAAACTTTCGCGGTCTCGTCAGGACGGTTGTAGTAACCCTTCATTACCTGCGGTCCGCGCACGCAAATCTCGCCGCGCTCGCCCTGCGGCAAAAGGCGCTCCGGCTGTGCGGGATCGCGGATTTCGATCACGGTGCCGGGCAGGGCGATGCCGACCGAACCGCGCTTCACGCGACCGGGCGGGGTTCCGGTGACCACGGGCGAAGCCTCCGACAGACCATATCCTTCCAGAATCGCGCAGCCCGAAAGACGCTCGAACCGTTCCGCGCCCTCGAGCGAGATCGGCGCGCCGCCCGAGATGCAGAATTTGATGAAAGACAGATCCCTGCCTTCGCCCGCCGCGTTGCAGATCGCGGTGTAGAGCGTCGGCACGCCTGGCAGGATGGTCGGGCGTTTGCGCGCGATCGCCGCCATCAGCATCTTCATGTCGGGGCGCGGCATCAGGATGAGCTCGGCGCCGATCGCCACGCCGAGATTCATCACCACCGTCATCGCGAAAACGTGGAAAAATGGCAGGATGCCCATGATCCGTTCCGCGCCTTCAGCCATTTGCGGCGCGCTGGCGCGAGTCTGCTGGACATTGATGGTGATGCCGGCGTGAGTCAGCATCGCCGCCTTCGGGATGCCCGTGGTGCCGCCGGTGTATTGAAGTACGGCGATGTCGTTGTCCGGGTCGATTTCGACCGGATCGGGCTTCGCCGCCCCGGCGATCAGCGCCTCAAACCGGAAGAACGGCGGCCGTGACGGAATGTCCGCGAGGTCCTTGTGCTTGAACAGCCGGAACAGCAGCCCTTTGAGCGGCGGCAGGAACGCGGTCATCGAGCAGACGATCACCTGGTGGAACAGTCCGTCGGCGGCGAGTTTGCCGATTTTCTCGTGGATCATCGCGACATCGAGCGAGACTATGATGGCGGTGCCGGAATCGCGCGCCTGGGTGGCAATCTCGCGCTCGGTGTAGAGCGGGTTGAAATTCACCACCGTACCGCCCGCTTTCAGGATGGCGTAGTACATGACGATGAAATACGGTGTGTTGGGCAGGCAGAGCCCGACCTTTATACCCTTGCCGACACCGAGTTTCTGCAGCCCGGCGGCGGCGCGGTCGGCGAGGGCGGCAATTTCGCTCCAGGTCCATCTCCGGCCGAGGAAATCGACCGCCGGGCGCGCGCCGAACCGGCTTGCCGTATCGTCCAGCAGCGCGCCGGCCGGGTGGGCGATCGCGATGAATCCGGCGTCGGGGCGGGGGGCGACGTGATCGTCCATACGGTTTCCTCCAGAGATTGCCTGACAGTGCTCTTAATTGTCGTTAACGTGAATGCCTATCAAACCTGCCCGATCTTCGCAAGAATTCGTACGGGTGTCGGGGGCGGACAAAAAAAGGGGCCCGGAAGGGCCCCTTTTCGGATCGGCAGAAGTGGTGACTTCAAACCGCCTTGAGGTTGATGGCGGCGGCTTTGCCGCGCTCCATCGCGATTTCGTAGGAAATCTTCTGGCCTTCATTCAGGCCGCGCATCCCTGCTGCCTGGACGGCAGTGATGTGAACGAAAACATCCTTGCCGCCGTCCTGCGGCACGATGAAACCAAAGCCCTTCGTGGTGTTAAACCACTTGACAGTGCCGATCGCCATTGCTGCGTCGTCGCTCCTTAGACACACCCGCCGTGCGACCGCCGCACGGCTCAAGAGGGACAACCGGGTTTTGGACGTCTTGGCGCATACGGAAACCCCCGTTTTCGTGCAACAAGGCAAGCCAAAGTCGATTGCAGCGTTAATGGCGCAGAAACGCGCAGGCCTGTCAACGCGATCCGGTCATGTCGCAGTGCGATTTATCGGGGCTGACGCACGAAAACGACACATTCTTTCTCCCGCATAAATTGAGTCCGGCCGATTGCGCGTCCGGTCCGGCGCGGCGATACTGGCCGGATACAGGGAGAAACCGATGAGCGGATCGAATAGTCTGGAAACAGTCTCGGCGCAGCAATGCTTCGGGGGCACTCAGGGCGTCTATCGCCATGCTTCGGCGGAGACCGGCTGCGCGATGCGCTTCGGCCTGTTTCTCCCGCCCCAGGCTGCGCACGGCAAAGTGCCCTTGCTCTACTGGCTCTCCGGTCTGACCTGCACCGAGGAGAATTTCGTGGTGAAGGCGGGCGCGCAGAGGGTCGCCGCTGAACTTGGCATCGCCATCGCGGCGCCCGACACCTCGCCGCGCGGACTCGGCCATCCCGGTGAGGACGACGCCTACGATTTCGGCACCGGCGCCGGTTTTTACGTGGATGCGACCGAGGCGCCCTGGCGCGATGGCTACCGGATGTACTCTTATGTAACGCGCGAACTGCCGGAACTGATCGGGGCGGAATTTCCGGTCGATCCCGCGCGGGTCGGGATCTT
>DASVGZ010000352.1:0-4179 GCA_036379275.1 Acidiphilium sp.
CGTTGATGAAGTTCAGGTAAAGCTGCAACGCGTCGTAGACGCTGCGCTTCGAGGCAATTTCCGCGCCGAAGCGGTAGCCGTATTGCAGGTAGTCGCCCTTGATCCGCTGCGTGTCGTAGGCCGCCAGACCGGTGAAGATCAGCACCCCGATCGCGCTGATCGCGAACTGGAGCGGTTGCGAGTGCAGGAAGATGTTGACCACCATCGCAACCAGCAGGCCGATCACGCCCATGATCAGGAAGCTGCCGAACTTGCTCAGATCGGTCCGGGTCGTATAGCCATACAGGCTCATCGCGCCGAAGGTAATCGCGGTCACGAGGAACGTGGTGAGGATCGAGCGCCCGGTATAGACCAGAAAGATGTTGGTGAGGCTTGCCCCCATCGTGGCGCAGAAGATCCAGAACAGCCCTTGCGCCTGCCGGGTCGACAGCTTGTTCACCCCGAAACTCATGACCAGCATGAACACCAGCGGCGCGAAGATCGTGGCATAGGCCAGGATATCGGGCTGACGGATCATTGCTCCCGAGGATGTCGTCACCATCGGGTAGAACAGGTCGAGCAGTCTGGTATGCGAGATCGCGTAGGAAACGATGGCGGTCAGGATCAGTCCCGACGCCATCCAGTTGTAAACCCGGAGCATGTATGCCCGCAGGCCCTCGTCCAGCACGCCAGCGCCGGCCGCGACGCTCGCGCCGCGGTAGGATCGCATGTCGGGACCAATAGCCATATTGATCGTCACTCCTTCGAAGCGGCGGGACTGCCGCCTTCACCGTGCTATTTTGGCGATTCCGCCCGGTTGATCAAGCGGAATCGGCGCAATGCGGGTTAGATCGGCGTAACGATCCGGAGAAACATCGAAAATCCGGAGGTTACCGGCGCAGGTTGAGGCGGCCGATCAGGGCTTCGTAGCGCTTCACGTCCTGCTTCTTGACGTAGTCAAGCAGGCGGCGGCGACGGCCGACCAGCATGAGAAGTCCCCGGCGGGAATGGAAATCCTTCGAGTGGGTCTTCAGGTGTTCGGTGAGGTTGCCGATCCGTTCGGACAGCAGGGCAACCTGAACCTCGGGGCTCCCGGTATCGGCGGGGGTGTTGGCATATTCGCCGATCAGGGTGGTGCGGCGTTCAGCGGTAATCGACATCGCATATACTCCTGCGAAAAAGGTTAAACTACGCGCTCCGGCCTGAGCAGACCATCGGTCAGACGGCCCAGGGCAACGAAACGGCGACCCGCCAGAACGCGCACCAGCCCACCATCGGGGCTGACAGCGTCCGGAATCCGGCCCATCAGATCGACAAGGCTCAACGCCATGCCATTGCGAAGGGCGGCGGCCTCGGTTTCGGTCAGGGCCAGTGCCGGGATGTCGGCCAGCACGGTCTCGACCGGACGCACGAGGTCCGGGTTCGTCGCGGCGCTATGACCGGAATCGGCAAGCTTGTCCAGCGTCACCGCGTCCGCCTCGGCAAACGGCCCGACCGCCAGGCGGCGCAACGCCGCGATATGGCCCACGGTCCCGACCGCGCGGGCAAGATCGCGCGCGAGCGAGCGCATATACACCCCCTTGCCGGACGCGACCTCGAAAACCGCATGGTCGGCATCCGGCCGCTCGACCAGATCGAACCGGTCGATCTGCGCCGGACGGGGCGGCAATTCCGGCGGCGCGCCGGCCCGGGCCAGGTCGTAGGCCCGCTCACCCGCCACCTTGATCGCCGAAAACGCCGGCGGCACCTGCATGATCGTGCCCCGGAACGCCGGCAGCGCGGCAAGGATGGCCGCGTCGTCGGGCCGGGCGTCGCTGGTCGCGGTCACCGCGCCATCGGCATCGTCGCTGTCGCGCGCCTCGCCGAAGCGAAGCGTGAAGCGATAGAGCTTGGTGCCGTCCATGACATAGGGAACCATCTTGGTCGCGGCCCCCAGCGCGATCGGCAGAATCCCGGTCGCCAGCGGGTCGAGCGTGCCGCCATGACCGACCTTCGCCGCGTCGAGCAGTCGCTTGATCCGGGCGACCGCATGGGCGCTGGTGATGCCCTGCGGCTTGTCGAGAATGATCCAGCCATCGATCTTGTGGCCGCGTTTCTGCCTTGTCCGAGGCGGTGCCATCCGGTGTCCTGACTCAAGTTTCGGGAAAGGCGGGGTGATAGCGAAGCTTTCGTAAAACTGAAAGCGGGTGTGAAACGGAAAGCCGGTCAGCCCCGCATCTCGCGGCGCAGCAGAAACAGCCCCTGCTCGCCGAACAGGTTGGCGAGCATCGGCGCCCGCCGCCAGGGTGCGCGGCGGCCGGCATCGTCGGCCGCGAGCCATGAGTCGACCCGGTAGCCCTCCTCGCCGCACAGGGCGAAGAAGTCGCGGATCGTGCAGGGATGGATGTTCGGCGTTTCGTACCACATCCGCCCCCAAGTTTTGGTCATCGGCATCCGCCCGGTGGTGAGCAACTGCCAGCGCAGGCTCCAGTGGCCGAAATTGGGGAAGCTCACGATCGCCCGTGTGCCGATCCGCAGCATCTGCCGCAGCACCGCGCGCGGCTGTTCGACCGCTTGAAGCGTGCGGGATAATACCACATAATCAAAGGCATCGTCCGGGTAGTGCATCAAATCGGAATCGGCGTCGCCCTGCATCACCGGCAGGCCGTGAGCAACCGCGCGGGTCACCTCCGCCATGTCGATCTCGAGGCCGCGCGCATCGCATCCACGGGTGCGGAACAAATGGTCGATCAGCGCGCCGTCGCCGCAGCCGATATCGAGCACGCGCGAGCCGGGCTCGATCATCCCGGCGATCAGTTCGAGATCGACCCGCATGTTCTTCGCGACGAAGCGAACCGGCACCTCGTGGTTCATGCCAGCCCCGCCGCTTCAGCCGCGCCCGCGAGGAAACCGGCAACGGTGCGATGGAAATCGGGTTCGTCGAGCAGGAACGCGTCGTGCCCCTTGTCGCTTACGATCTCGACGAAGCTGACATTGGCTGCCGCCTGGTTGAGCGCGCGGGCGACCGCCCGGCTCTCGGTCGTGGGAAACAGCCAGTCCGAACTGAAGGACACCAGAAGGAACCTCGTTTTCGATCCGCGGAACGCATCGCCGAGCGAGCCGCCCGCCTCCATGGCAAGATCGAAGAAATCCATCGCCCTTGTGATACAGAGATAGGAATTGGCATCGAACCGGCGAACGAAGCTCGACCCCTGATGTTCGAGATAGCTTTCCACCGCGAAACGCTCGCCGAACACGATCGGGCTCGGCCCGTCGCCGCCCTGAATCCGCCGGCCGAATTTTCGGGTCAGCGCCGCCTCGGACAGATAGGTGATATGCGCGGTCATCCGGGCGACGGCGAGGCCGCGCGCCGGGATCACGCCATGCGCCCGATAGCGCCCGTCGTGAAAATCCGGATCGGCGAAGATCGCCTGCCGCCCGACCTCGTGAAAGGCGATGTTCTGCGCCGAATGATGGGCAGCGGTCGCAACCGGCACGGCCGCGAACACGCTGTCGGGAAACAGCGAAGCCCAGGCGAGAACCTGCATCCCGCCCATCGACCCGCCGATCACCGCGAACAGCCGGCGGATTCCGAACCGGTCGATCAGCTTCTTCTGCGCGCGAACCATGTCCTGGATGGTGACCGGCGGAAACCCGGTGCCCCACGGCTCGCCGGGGTTCAGGTCGGATGGGCTGCGCGGACCGGTCGAGCCCATGCAGCCGCCCAGAACATTGGCGCAGATCACGAAATACCGGTCGGTATCGACCGGCTTTCCGGCGCCGACCAGCGCGCTCCACCATCCGGGCTTGCCGGTCAAAGGGTGGGTCTCCGCGACATACTGGTCGCCGGTCAGGGCATGGCAGATCAGGATCGCATTGCTGCGGTCGGCATTCAGCGCGCCATAGGTGCAATAGGCGATGTCGATTCGTTCCAGACGCATCCCGCAGTCGAGCGCGATGCCTTCGTCGAAGGTCTCGTGGCGATGCGCGATTTCGGGAAACGGCGACTGGTCCATGGCGGCATCGATATGCGCGCAAGCGCCCCGCCCGACAAGAACCGGGGCTTGCCGTGCGCAGCACCTCCTGTATCTAGAGACATTCCATTCACCCGCACTGGTCTCCCATGTCCGATACATCGTCCCTGTCCCCTCCGCGCGATACGACTCCGGCAGCGCTCACCGCCCTGCGCGCCGAAATCGATGCGCTCGACGACCGGCTGCA
>DASVGZ010000353.1:0-2348 GCA_036379275.1 Acidiphilium sp.
GGATCGAACGCGCTGTCGAATTTCAAGGGCGTGCTCGGCCCGAAAGGCGTGGTCAAGGTCGACGACCAGACCGTCGCATTTCATCTCGACGCGCCGAACGGCAATTTTCCGTATCTGGTGTCATCGGACAACTACAACGCCATCATCCTTCCGGCCGGTTCCGACCCTGCCAAATACGACAAGACTTTCGACGGCACCGGTCCGTTCAAATTCGACAGCTATACGCCGGGGCGCAGCGCGAGTTTCGTGCGCAATCCGGAGTACTGGGGTGGCAAGGTCCTGCCGGCGCGAACCGAATTCGGATTTTTCGCCAACCAGCAGGCGCAGGTTCTCGCCTTGCAGGGCAATCAGGTCGACCTGATCCAGCAGATCGTCGTTCAGGGTGCGCAGGGGCTGATCGGTAATCCGGCGTTCAAGATCTGGAATATCCGCACCTCGAACCATCGCGAGGTGCATATGCGCACGGACAAGCCGCCGTTCACCGACAAGCGGGTGCGTCAGGCGGTGGCGCTGACGCTGGACCGGCCGGCGATCATCAAGGGTCTGTTCCATGGCCTGTCCGATCTCGGCAATGACAGCCCGTTCGCGCCGATCTTTCCATCGACCAACAAAACGGTTCCGCAGCGGGCGAAGAACATCGCAAAGGCGAAGCACCTGATGGCGGCGGCCGGGTTGGAAAAGGGCGCCGAGGTCACGCTGACCACAGAGCAGCTTCAGGAGATTCCGGACTATGCGGTTCTGATCCAGAATGCCGCCGCCGAGATCGGCCTGAAGATCAATTTGAAGATCGAAACCTCATCGGCCTATTACGGTCAGGCGACGTTCGGCAACTCGGACTGGCTCGATTCCACGATGGGCATCACCGACTATGGCGATCGCGGCGTGCCCAACGTGTTTCTCGGTGCGCCGCTGCTCAGCGGCGGGGCGTGGAACGCGGCCCATTTCAACAACAAGACCTACGACAAACTGGTCGCGGACTATATCGCCACGGTCGATCTCAAGGCGCAGCGCGAGGTTTCCGGAAAGATCGAAACCCTTCTGCTCGACGAGACCCCGATCATCTATGCCTATTTCTATAATTACCTCGCCGCCAGCGTACCCACCATGACCGGGGCTCAGTTCACCGGGCTGGGTCAGGTATACCTGCAGAACGCCGCGATCGGGTAAGGGATGGGCCGCCGCTTCTATCTCATGCTGGCAAGCAGGCTGGCTCTCAGTCTGGTGACTCTCGTGCTGCTCAGCATGGTGGTATTCGCGGGAGCCCAGTTGCTGCCGGGCAATGTCGGGCGGGCCATTCTCGGCCCGCTCGCGAGCCAGAGCGCGGTCGCGGCGCTGAATCACAAGCTCGGCACCGATCTGCCGATTCCGGTGATGTACTGGCACTGGATCAGCCATTTCGTCGTCGGCGACATGGGGATGTCCTATGCCTACCGGTCTCCGGTGGCGCCCTTCGTCATCACCGCCCTGCTGAATTCGCTGAAACTTGCCGCTGTCGCCTTCGTGATCGTGGTGCCGCTGTCGATCGGCGCCGGGGTTTACGCGGCGATGCGAGCCCGCAGCGCGATCGACCGGTTCATCAGCGTCACCGGCCTGTCGATGACGGTGATTCCCGAATTCGTTTCCTCGATCATCCTGATTCTCGTTCTCGGCGTCTGGCTGCGCTGGCTGCCGATCGCGGCGACCGCGCCGGCCAACGCCGGAGCCCTGACGCAGATCCATCATCTGATCCTGCCGGCGCTGCCTCTGGTTTTCGTGCTGTTCGGCTATATCGCGCGGATGGCGCGCGCCGGAACCGTGGAGGCCCTGGACGCGGACTATACGAGAACCGCGATTCTCAAGGGATTGCCGAGACATGTCGTGATCCGGCGCCATGTCCTGCGCAACGCCTTGCTGCCCACCATCACGGTGGTGGCGACCCAGGTGGGATATCTGGTCGGCGGACTGGTGATCGTCGAGACGCTGTTCCGCTATCAGGGGATCGGCAGCCTGATCCTGAACGCCGCGCGGGCGAAGGATTTTCCGATGCTGGAGGCAGGCATCCTCTCGATCGGCGTGATTTATGTCTTCGTCACGATGATCGCGGATATCCTGCTGATCGTCCTGAATCCGTTGCTGCGCCGATAGCCGGTTGCCAGCCGACATGCGGGATGAAAGGATAGCCGATTGAGCACCACTGCACCGACCGCCGAAGCCGCTGCCGCACCGTCCCGGACGATTGCCGGGAGATGGCGGAACAACGAGCGACTGCGCGCGGTTCTGGCGTCGCATGTGTTTCAGGTCGGCGCTGGTATTCTTCTGCTCTGGATCGTCTGTGCGATCTTCGGGCCGTGGCTGGCCCCGTACAATCC
>DASVGZ010000354.1:0-7968 GCA_036379275.1 Acidiphilium sp.
CTGCATCAGCCGAAGATCTTCTTCACCCGGTGCAGCCCGGCGGCGAGCGCGTCGATCTCGCCATGCGTGGTATAAACGCCGAACGAGGCGCGCGCCGTGCTGTCAACGCCCATGCGGCGGGTCAGCGGTTCGGCGCAATGATGCCCGGCGCGCACCGCGATTCCCTGCTTGTCGAGTAGTGTGGCGACATCGTGCGCGTGAACGCCGTCGAGTGTAAAGGCCACCACGCCGCCGCGATCCTGCGCGTGACCGAGCACCCGAAGACCGTCGATTTCGGCAAGAACGGCGAGCGCATGATCGGTCAGGCTGCGCTCATGCGCCGCGATCGCGTCGAAGCCGATCGCGTTCACATAGTCGATGGCAGCACCGAGACCGATGGTTTCGATGATCGCCGGCGTGCCCGCCTCGAACCGGTAGGGAGGCTCGGCCCAGCTCGATTTCTCGTAGGATACCGTGCGGATCATGTCGCCGCCGCCGAGAAACGGCGGCATCGCTTCCAGCAACTCGCGCTTGCCGTACAGCACGCCGATGCCGCTCGGGCCGTAAAGCTTGTGGCCGGAAAATACGTAGAAATCGGCGTCGATCGCGCGGACATCGACGGCGCGGTGCACTACCGCCTGAGCGCCGTCGAACAGCACACGGGCGTCCTGCGCATGGGCGAAGGCGGCAAGCCGCTCCACCGGAGTATAGGTGCCGAGCACGTTGGACATGTGGGCGATCGCGAGCAGCTTCACCCTGCCATCGGCGAAATTCCGCTCCAGATCGTGAAAATCCAGTTCGCCGGCATCAGTGATTTTGGCAACGCGCAGTTCGATGCCGTGCGCATCGCGCAGCATCTGCCATGGCACCAGATTGGCATGGTGCTCCATCTCGCTGACCACGACGGCATCGCCCGGCTGGAGCGCCGTCGGGCCGAAGCACCGGGCGACGAGGTTGACCGCCTCGGTCGCGTTGCGCACGAACACGATTTCCTCGCGCGCGGCGTTCAGGAAATTTGCAACCTTGTCGCGCGCGGCCTCGTAATCGTCCGAGCAGCGCTCGCTCATCCAGTGCAGACCGCGATGGACGTTGGCATAGCGCGTCTCCATCACCCGCACCATCGCATCGATCACCGCGCGCGGTTTCTGCGCCGAGGCGGCGCTGTCGAGAAACACCAGATTCCGGCCGTGAACCTGTTCGGCGAGAATCGGGAAATCCGCGCGAATCCGCTCGATATCAAAACCGGGTTGCTCGATCGCGAGGCTCATGCGGCATCCTTCCGCCACCAGGCCTCGATCGCCTCCTCGAACAGGCGGTGCGCGGCAGCGTCGGTCACCGGTTCCAGCGCCTCGTCGAGGAAGGCGCGGACCAGGATCGCCCGTGCCTCGGCTTCCGGGATTCCGCGGCTGCGCAGATAGAACACCTGTTCGGGGTCGAGCGCGCCGATGGTGGCGCCATGGCTGCACTTCACGTCATCGGCGAAGATTTCGAGTTCCGGCTTGCTGTCGATCTCGGCGTCCGGCGAGAGCAACAGCGCCTGGTTCATCTGATAGCCATCGGTTTTCTGGGCGATGCGCGCAACCTCGATCCGCCCCTGGAACACGCCGCGCGATGCCCCGGTCAGCACCGACTTCACTGTCTGGCGCGACGTGCAGTCCGGCGCGTCGTGCGCAACGATGGTCGTGATGTCGCCATGCTGCGAACCGGTCAGAAGCTGGGCCGCGTTCAGGTGAACATCGCCCTTCGATCCAGCAAGAGTCGCGTGGGTCTCGTTGCGGCTGAGCCGCGCGCCGAGATTGAGCGTGAAGGATTCGTAACGGGCGTCAGCGGCGAGATCGGCAAAAATGGTGGCGACATGCACCGCTTCCCGCGCCTCGTCCTGCAACCGGTAATGGCGCAGCACCGCGCCCTCGCCGAGCGCGATCTCGACCACCGGATTGTGCAGATATTCACCCTCGCCACGCGCGATCTCGATCAGGGTCAGCGCGGCATGGGCACCGAGACGGATGCGATGACGCGGCGCGACGACCGCCTGTTGCGCCGAACCGGCCACCGAGACCAGAAACACCGTGCCCGCATCGGCGGAATCGGCGATATCGAGCACCGCGCCGTCCTGCGCGAGCGCCGTATTCAGCGCGACCATCGGCAGGTCGCGGCCATCGGCCAGAACCGCGTCGCTGCCATAACGGGCAAGACCGGGAAAGCCCACCGAAAGCTCTTCCGACAGATGACCGTTGACGAAGACGATGCGCGGCAGGGCAATTTCGGGAATCAGCCCCGCGACCGACGTGCCGTTCTCCGGCAGGGCAAGATCGAAACCTTTCAGCCGCGCGGCGAGATCGGTGTAATGCCATGCCTCGTCGCGCCGGGTCGGCCAGCCGGATTTGCGAAACCGCGCGGCTGCGACGGAGCGTCGCCCGGCCTCGCCCGGCAGGGTCGTCCAGTCGATCCGGTCGAGGAAATCGCCGACGCTCATGCCGCCTCCAGCCCGGCATAGCCATGGGCCTCGAGTTCGAGCGCGAGTTCCGGCCCGCCCGACCGCACGATCCGTCCGGCGGCGAGAACATGCACGCGGTCTGGCACGATGTGATCGAGCAGACGCTGGTAGTGGGTGATGACGAGCGACGAGAAATTCGGCCCGCGCAACGCGTTCACCCCTTCGGCGACGATTTTCAACGCGTCGATGTCGAGGCCGGAATCGGTCTCATCCAGCAGCGCCAACGATGGTTTCAGAAGCGCCATCTGCAGGATCTCGTTGCGCTTCTTCTCGCCGCCGGAAAACCCGACATTGACATTGCGCTTGAGCATGTCGTCCGGCATGTGCAAAAGTTTGATCGCGCCGCGGGCTTCCTTGAGGAAGCCCACCGCGTCCAGTTCCTTCTCGCCGCGCGCGCGGCGCACCGCATTCAGCGCGGTGCGGATGAAATTGGCGTTGCCCACGCCGGGCAACTCGACCGGATACTGGAAGGCGAGGAACACGCCGGCGGCGGCGCGTTCCTCGGGCTCCATCGCCAGCAGATCGCGACCGTCGAAGGTTACGCTGCCGCCGGTGACCTCGTAGCCCTCGCGCCCGGAGAGCACGTAGGACAGGGTGGATTTACCCGCGCCGTTCGGCCCCATGATCGCGTGAATCTCGCCATCCGGCACGGTCAGATCGATGCCACGCAGGATTTCCTTGTCGGCGATCGTCGCGGTCAGTCCCTTGATTTCAAGCATATTGGTTCCTCAGCCCACCGAGCCTTCGAGAGAGACGGCAAGCAGCTTCTGCGCTTCCACCGCGAACTCCATCGGCAATTCCTTCAACACATCGCGGCAGAAGCCGTTGACGATCAGCCCCACCGCATCCTCTTCCGACAGCCCGCGCGAGCGGCAGTAGAACAACTGGTCCTCGGCGATTTTCGAGGTCGTCGCCTCGTGTTCCACTTTCGCGCTGTGATTCCGGCTCTCGATATACGGCACCGTGTGCGCACCGCACCGGTCGCCGATCAGAAGGCTGTCGCACTGGGTGAAGTTCCGCGCCCCGTGCGCGCGCGGCATGATCCGCACCAGCCCGCGATAGGTGTTGTTGGACTGGCCAGCGGAAATTCCCTTCGAGACGATGGTGCTCGTGGTGTTCGGCGCCAGATGGATCATCTTGGTTCCGGTATCGGCCTGCTGGAAATTGTTGGTCACCGCGACCGAATAGAATTCGCCAGTCGAGCCCTCACCCTGAAGAATGCAGGACGGGTATTTCCAGGTGATCGCCGAGCCGGTTTCCACCTGGGTCCAGGAAATTTTCGACTTCCGTCCGCGGCAGGCACCGCGCTTGGTGACGAAGTTGTAAATCCCGCCACGTCCTTGCGAGTCGCCCGGGTACCAGTTCTGCACCGTGCTGTATTTGATCGTCGCCTCATCCAGCGCAACCAGTTCCACCACGGCGGCGTGAAGCTGGTTCTCGTCGCGCATCGGCGCGGTGCAGCCTTCGAGATAGGACACATGCGCACCGGCTTCGGCGATGATGAGCGTGCGCTCGAACTGGCCGGTATTGCGCGCGTTGATGCGGAAATAAGTGGACAGCTCCATCGGGCAGCGCACGCCGCGCGGAATGAACACGAAGCTGCCGTCGGAAAAGACCGCGCTGTTCAGGGCGGCGTAGAAATTGTCGCCCGCCGGCACCACGCTGCCAAGATATTTGCGGACCAGATCGGGGTGCTCGCGGATCGCCTCGCTGATCGGGCAGAAAATCACGCCGACCTTTGCAAGGCTCTCGCGGAAGGTCGTCGCCACCGAAACGCTGTCGAACACGGCATCCACCGCGACGCCGGCCAGCGCAGCCCGCTCGTTCAGCGGAATGCCGAGCTTGTCGTAGGTTTTCAGTAATTCGGGATCGACCTCGTCGAGCGATTTCGGCGGCGGCCCCTTCGGCGCGGCGTAGTAGTGCAGATCCTGATAATCGATCCTGGGGTGGCGAATGCGCGCCCAGTGCGGATCTTCCATGCCCTGCCACGCCCGCCAGGCTTTCAGCCGCCATTCGAGCATCCACTCCGGCTCGCCCTTTTTCGCCGAAATCAGCCGGACGATATCCTCGTTCAGCCCTTTCGGGACGAAATCCATCTCGATATTCGTCTCGAAGCCGAACTTGTAGCCGCCACCGGAAAGCCGGTCGATGGTTTCGATCGTTTCAGTAACCGCGGGCATGATATCCTCTATTCGACGGTTGAAGTCGCGGCCGGAACCGCTGCCGCCCCGATATGTGCATCGACACGCGTATCGACGCGGAGCGCCTTGGGCAGCGATGCATCCTGCATGTCGGCGAGGCTGATACTGGTCAGCGCCTCACTGATCGCGTCGTTCACAACGCCCCAGCGACCCGCCATCGGGCAGAGCGACTGGCTCTCGCACGACATCCCTGCCCCTTCGACGCAGGCGGTCATCGCGATGGGACCGTCGATCGCCACGATCACGTCGGCAACCGGAATCGCGGCAAGCGGGCGGATCAATCGATAGCCGCCATGCGCGCCGCGCTGGGAGGCGACCAGACCGCTCTGCGCCAGGCTTTTCAGGACCTTGGCGACCGTAGGTTCGGGAATTCCGGTCGAGGCGGCAATGCCGGGCGCGGTTTCGACCTTCTCGGTCTGCGCGAGCCGGACCAGCACCACCACCGCATAATCTGTCAGACGCGACAATCTCAACATGATGCACTCTATTGGGGACAAACCTAGTCCTGATTACGGACATGGGCCATCGCGCCCGCCCCGTCAAGACCGATTCGTCCCCTGATTCCGCCGGATCAGCCCTGCCCCGTGCCAGCCGGGCCGATCAGCCGGCCGACCGTCGGAAGAAGCTGGTCGGCGCGGTCAATCTTCACCGATGCGTCGAGCCGGCCATAGCCCCAGGCAACGAAAATCGCCGGCACGCCAAGGCCCTCGGCGGTCGCAAGGTCGTTGCGATGATCGCCCACCATCACGGCGTGCTCCGCTGCAACTCCCAGCCCGTCGAGCACGGCAGCCAGGTGGCGCGGGTCGGGCTTGCGCCAGGGCGCGCTGTCACCGCCGACGATCGTCCCGAAAAACCGGTCCAGCCCGAGCGCCGCCAGAACCTTCCGTGCCGACGCTTCCGGCTTGTTGGTGCAGAGGCCGAGCCGGTAGCCTTGAGCCGCCAGCGCGCCGAGCGCTTCGGGGATGCCAGGGTAGGCCTCGGTCAGGTCGGTGACATGCGCCTCGTAATCTTCGAGAAATAAAGCCTCGTCCCCGGCGGCCGGTTCGAGGCCGCGCGCCTCGTAACCCCGCCTGAGCAGCATTTTCGCACCGTCACCCACCATCGGCCTGACATCCTCGCGCCCGACCGGCTCCTTGCCATGGCGCGCGAGCGACCGGTTCAGCGCCGCCGCGAGATCCGGCAGGCTGTCGATCAGCGTGCCGTCCAGATCGAAGGCCACCGCCCTGGCATCGTTCATGACATACTCCGAAATCCGATTTGACCGGCCAACCCTTTGACACAGGCCGGCACGCGAGGCTACCGCTTCGCCCATGCAACACGTCGCCGTGATCCTCGCCGCCGGCCTCGGCACCCGCATGAAATCGCAACAACCGAAGGTTCTGCACCGGATCGCGGGAGTGCCGATGCTCACCCACCTGATCCGCGCCGCGGAAACCGTTTTCGACCGGATCGTGGTGGTCACCGGGCCGGGCATGGAGGCGGTCGCCACGGTCGCGGCGCCGCACCCGGTCGTGGTCCAGCATCAGCGTCGCGGCACCGCCGACGCCGCGATCGCCGCCGTCGATGCGTTCGGCGACGGGGTGGTCACCATCGTCTACGGTGACAATCCGCTGATCTCCGCCGCAACCCTCGGCCGGCTCCGAGCCCGGCTCGACGCGGGCGACGCAGCGATGGTCCTGCTCGGCACACGGCCGCCGGAACCCGGCGCATTCGGCCGCATCGTCGGCGATCCCGGGTTCGCGACGCGAATCGTCGAATTCGCCGAGGCGACCGCGAGCGAACGCGAAATTCCGCTCTGCAATGCCGGCGGCATTTCCGCCCGCGCCGCCGATCTGCGCCGCTGGCTCGGCCGCATCGGCAATGCCAACGCGAAGGGCGAGTTCTACCTCACCGACCTCGCCGCCGTCGCTTCCGCCGAAGGGGCGCGGGTCGCGGTGATCGAGGCGCCGTGGGACGAATGCCGGGGCGTGAATTCCCGTGCCGAACTCGCCGAGGCCGAAGCGGCGCTGCAACGGCGGTTGCGCGCGGCGGCGCTCGCGAACGGCGTCACCATGACCGCACCGGAGACGGTGTTCCTCGCCGCCGACACCGACCTTGCGCCCGACGTAACGATCGAACCGAATGTCGTGTTCGGCCCCGGCGTCAAAATCGAAACCGGAGCGGCGATCCGCGCCTTCTCGCATCTGGAAGGCTGCACCATCGGCGCGGGTGCGATCATCGGGCCCTATGCACGGATCCGGCCCGGCAGCATCGTGGGCGATGCCGTCCATATCGGCAACTTCGTCGAACTGAAGGCCGCGAAACTGGCCGCCGGAGTCAAGGCGAACCACCTCACCTATATCGGCGACACCGAAATCGGCGCGCGCAGCAATATCGGCGCGGGCACCATCACCTGCAATTACGACGGCTATGCCAAACACCGCACCACGATCGGCGCGGACGTGTTCATCGGCTCGGATGTCGCGCTTGTCGCGCCGGTTTCGGTCGGCGACGGCGCGATCATCGGCGCGGGCAGCGTGATCACCGAGAATGTCGAGGCCGATGCGCTGGCACTCGGGCGCGGCAGGCAGGTTGCGAAGGCGGGGCGCGCGGCGGAAATCCGCGAAGCCAGAGGAAAACAGGGGAAACACTGAAATGTGTGGTATTGTCGGTGTGATCGGCGGGAGCGCGGCCGCGCCCCTGCTGCTCGATGGTCTCTCCCGCCTCGCCTATCGCGGCTATGACAGCGCCGGAATCGCGACCCTGCTGAACGGCAGCATCGGTCGCCGCCGCGCCGAGGGCAAGCTGCACAACCTTGCCGCAGCCCTCGACGAGAACCGGCTCGACGGCACCACCGGAATCGGCCACACCCGCTGGGCGACCCATGGCGCGCCGACCGAGGCCAACGCCCATCCGCACGGCACCGCGCGCGTCGCCCTGGTGCATAACGGCATCATCGAGAATCATGCGGCGCTGCGCGCGGAACTCGAGGCCGAGGGCCAGATCTTCACGACCGAGACCGATACCGAGACCGTGGCGCAGATGATCGACCTGCACCTCGCGCGCGGCATGACGCCGGAAGCGGCGGCGGCCGCGACCTTCCACCGGCTGGAAGGCGCGTTCGCGATCGCCATGATCTTCGCCGGCCATCCGGAACTGATCATCGGCGTGCAACGCGGCGCGCCGCTCGCTGTCGGCTTCGGCGAGGACGAGATGTATATCGGCTCGGACGCGCTGGCGCTGGCGCCGATGACCCGCCGGATCGCCTATCTGCAAGACGGAGACTGGGTGACCGTCTCGCGCACCGGTGCG
>DASVGZ010000355.1:0-5661 GCA_036379275.1 Acidiphilium sp.
CCACAGCGAGTATTCGCTCTGCAAGGCGCTGATTTTATGGATCTTGTGGGCGCGGCGGATGGTTTCGGGCGCGGCCTCGGACAGGCCGAGATGGCGCACCTTGCCGGCCCGGATCAGATCGGCCATCGCGCCGACCGTATCCTCGATCGGAACATTGCGGTCGACCCGGTGCTGGTAATAGAGGTCGATCGTGTCGATGCCGAGCCGGCGGAGCGAGGCATCGCAAGCCTTGCGGACGTAATCCGGCCGGCCGTTGACGCCGAGGCGCTTGCGGTCGGGGCTGAATTCGTTGCCGAACTTGGTGGCGATCACGATTTTGCTCCGGTTCGCCTTGACGAAGGCGCTGAGCAGGACCTCGTTGTCGCCGTAGCCGTACATGTCGGCGGTGTCGAAGAAAGTGATGCCGCGTTCCAGCGCGCGGTCGAGGGTGGCGCGGGATTCGGCCTCGTCGCGG
Source organism: Acidiphilium sp. (assembly GCA_036379275.1). GTDB lineage: Bacteria > Pseudomonadota > Alphaproteobacteria > Acetobacterales > Acetobacteraceae > Acidiphilium. The sequence goes on from DASVGZ010000355.1 coordinate 455, forward strand.
CCGGCGTAGAAATCGGACATGCCCATGCAGCCGAGGCCGAGGGCGGAAACGGTGAGGGTGCCGAGCTGGCGGGTTTTCATGAGTGTCTCCCGAATTGAGGTGGGATATGAAAGATCGGGCCAAGATATGGGCCCGGCGGGCCGATTCCCAAGCCTGCGTATCTGCCATGCCGGAGAGGTTTGCGACTCGACAGGGACCGGCCGGTCGGCTATAGGCGCCGCTTCATCGGAACGCGGGAGGCTGGGCCAGGGGTGGTTCGGCCGGTTGTACCGCGGTCCATTGGCGTTTTCGCGTCGCGGAATGCCATCGGATCAGGAGTGACGCCGCATGGCGAAGAAAATCGTCGGCTATATCAAGCTGCAGATCCCGGCGGGCAAGGCAAATCCGTCGCCGCCGGTCGGCCCGGCGCTCGGCCAGCGCGGCCTGAACATCATGCAGTTCTGCAAGGATTTCAATGCCGCGACCCAGGGCATGGAGCCGGGGATGCCGGTTCCGGTGGTGATCACCGCCTATGCCGATCGCAGCTTCACCTTCATCACCAAGACGCCGCCGAACACCTATTTCCTGAAAAAGGCCGCCGGCGTCGCCAAGGGATCGACCACCACCGGCAAGGGGGCGACGGTCGGCAAGGTGACGATGAGCCAGTTGCGCGAGATCGCGGCGACCAAGATGGTCCACATGAACGCCAACGATGTCGATGGCGCGGTGTGTATGCTGATCGGGTCGGCCCGTTCGATGGGTCTTTCGGTGGTGGAGGGCTGATCGATGGCAAAGAACAAGCGGCTGGTGGCGGCGCAGGCCGGGGTCGACCGGAGCAAATCCTATCCGCTCGCCGACGCGATGGCGCTGGTGAAGCGCAACGCGACCGCGAAATTCGACGAGACGGTCGAGATTTCGCTGAATCTTGGTATTGATCCGCGGCACGCCGACCAGATGGTGCGCGGGCTGATCTCGCTGCCCAACGGCACAGGCAAGACCCTGCGGATCGGCGTGTTCGCGCGCGGCCCGAAGGCCGATGAGGCGCGGGCGGCGGGTGCCGACGTGGTCGGTGCGGAGGAACTCGCCGAGCAGGTGCAGAACGGCACGATCGAGTTCGACCGCTGCATCGCGACCCCGGACATGATGGCGCTGGTCGGCCGGCTCGGCAAAATCCTCGGCCCGCGCGGGCTGATGCCGAACCCGAAACTCGGCACCGTGACCATGGACGTGAAGGGCGCGGTGACCGCCGCGAAGTCGGGCCAGGTCGAGTTCCGCGCCGAGAAGGCCGGAATCATCCATGCCGGCATCGGCAAGGCGAGCTTCGAGGCCGACAAGCTGGTCGAGAACGCGCGCGCCCTGGTCGACGCGATCCAGAAGGCCAAGCCGGCCGGCGCCAAGGGCACGTATCTGCAGAAGGCGGCGCTGTCCTCGACCATGGGGCCGGGCGTTCGCCTCGATGTGAGCAACCTTTCGGCGGCCTGAGAGATGCGCCGGGTTTCGACCCGGCCATGAAGGGATGCGCCGGCCTCGCGGCTGGTAGCGTCCTGTCCTGTCCAAGACGGCGCGCAATCCGGGCAACCGGATTTTAATGGGGCGACCCGCGAGCCGGAGACGGGGTGTCGGAGCAGGATAGCGCTTCGATGGTTCCGGTTTTGAGGACAGGCGAACCGGCGGCCGGGATGGTCCTGGCCGCCATGGGCAACCCGGCGGGGCGCGGTCCAAACGCGCACTGCCTGACGAGTGGAGACCGACGTGGATCGCGCACAGAAGCGTGAGTTCGTCGACCAGCTTGCCGCGGTGTTCGCCGAGACATCGATGATCGTCATCACCCGTAATGACGGGCTGACGGTTGCCGACGTCACGGAGTTGCGCCGGCGGATGCGGGCGGCGGGCGCACAATACAAGGTGGCGAAGAACCGTCTGGCTCACCTCGCTTTGGACGGGACCCGATTCGACGGAATCGCGCCGCTGCTGAAGGGACCGACCGCGCTCGCGTGGTCGCATGACCCGGTGGCCGTGGCGAAGACAGCCGTCGAGTTCGCCAAGACCAACGAGAAGTTCGTGCTGGTCGGCGGTGCCTTGGGCGCGCAGATGCTCGATGCATCCGGCGTCAAGGCTCTGGCCGAACTGCCGTCGCTCGACGCGCTGCGCGCCAGGATGCTGGGCCTGATTCAGGCTCCGGCGACGAAGGTGGCGGGCGTGTTGCAGGCGCCGGCCGGACAGCTCGCGCGGGTCTTTGGGGCCTATGCCAAAACGGGTGAGGCGGCCTGACGGCCTCGATATCGATTGCAGGCCGGGACCGGTCTTGCATGGAACCAAATGAACGCTATTATTAAGGACACACGAACATGGCTGATCTAGCGAAGCTGGTTGACGAACTCTCCGGCCTCACTGTTCTCGAAGCGGCGGAACTTTCCAAGCTGCTCGAGGAGAAGTGGGGTGTTTCCGCTGCGGCTCCGGTTGCCGTCGCCGCGGCGCCTGCCGCCGCTGCTGCCGCTGCTCCGGCCGAGGAGCAGACCGAATTCACCGTCGTGCTGAAATCCGGCGGCGACAAGAAAATCAACGTGATCAAGGAAATCCGCACGATCACCGGGCTCGGGCTGAAGGAAGCCAAGGACCTGGTCGAGGGCGCGCCGAAGACCGTGAAGGAAGGCGTGAACAAGGACGAGGCGGGGAAGATCAAGAAGGTTCTGGAAGAGCAGGGCGCATCTGTCGAAATCCAGTAATTCGTCCGCGCATCGCGCCCCTTGCGGGAGCGCGATGCCACGAGCCTGAAAATGGCGGGGTACCATGCGGTTCCCCGCCTGTTTGGCGTGGCGCCCGCATCCGGGCCGCGCCGGCAGTACCGAGGCTGGCCGGTTCCGGCGCGCCGAGGGTCTGATGCCGCTTTCGGGCGGTGTTCGCTTACAGAGTTGAAGGTCGGGGTCTGAGCATGAATGCGGTTTCTGGTGGCATGAACAGGATTTCCTTTACGAATCGCAAGCGCATCCGCAAGAGTTTCGGCAGGATCCCCGAAGACACGCCGATGCCCAACCTGATCGACGTGCAGCGGGCGAGCTACGACGCGTTCCTGCAGATGAACGTCTCGCCCGACGCGCGCACCGTCTCCGGGCTTCAGGAAGTGTTCAAGTCGGTCTTCCCGATCGACGATTTCGCCGGCCGCGGCCGGCTCGAATTCGTCTATTACGAGCTGGAAGAGCCGAAATACGATGTCGAGGAGTGCATCCAGCGCGGCATGACCTATGCGGCGCCGCTGAAGGTGGTGCTGCGCCTGATCGTGTGGGATCTCGACGAGGATACCGGCGCGCGCTCGATCCGCGACATCAAGGAGCAGCCCGTCTATATGGGCGACCTGCCGCTGATGACCGACAACGGCACATTCGTGGTCAATGGCACCGAGCGGGTCATCGTCAGCCAGATGCATCGCAGCCCCGGCGTGTTTTTCGATCACGACAAGGGCAAGACCCACGCCTCGGGCAAGTATCTGTTCGCCGCGCGGGTGATTCCGTATCGCGGTTCGTGGCTCGATTTCGAATTCGATGCCAAGGATCTCGTCTATGTCCGTATCGATCGCAAGCGCAAGCTGCCGGTCACCACGCTGCTCTACGCGCTGGAAAACCGGGCGACCGAGGCGCTGCGTGCCGCGCGCAAGGCCAAGGGCGAGACGCTGGAGATTTCCGAGATCAAGGGCATGGACGCCGAGGAAATTCTCGGCACGTTCTATGGCCAGGTTCCCTTCTCCCGGACCCGTGACGCCGCGGGCGAAATCGCCTGGGCACGGCCGTTCGAGCCGGACAATTTTCGGGGCGCCAAGCTGGTCGAGGATCTGGTCGACGCCGATACCGGCGCCGTTGTTGCCAAAGCCGAGGAAAAGCTGACCGCGCGCGCCGCGCGCAGGATCGCCGAGACGACGAAGCAGGTTCTGGTCAGCCGCGCCGACCTGGTCGGCCGGTTCGTCGCCGAGGACATGTTCGACCCGAACACCGGCGAGATTTTCGCCGATGCGGGCGAGGAGATCGGCGAGGCGAAGCTCGCGGCCTTCGAGGCCGCCGGGCTTGAGACGATTCCGACTCTCGCGATCGACCAGTCGAAGGGGCCGTGGATTCGCAACACCCTCGCGGTCGACAAGAACGCCAACCGCGATGACGCGCTGATCGACATCTACCGCGTCATCCGCCCCGGCGAGCCGCCGACCAGCGAGACGGCGGAAGCCCTGTTCCGCGGGCTGTTCTTCGACACCGAGCGCTATGATCTGTCGGCGGTCGGCCGGGTGAAGATGAACATGCGCCTCGGCATCGAGTGCGACGATACGGTCCGGGTGCTGCGCAAGGAGGACATCCTGCGCACGGTTCAGATCATGTGCGAGCTGAAGGACGGGCGCGGCCAGATCGACGACATCGACAATCTCGGCAACCGCCGGGTGCGCTCGGTCGGCGAACTGATGGAGAACCAGTACCGCATCGGCCTTCTGCGCATGGAACGGGCGATCCGCGAGCGCATGGGCTCGGTCGATATCGACGGGGTGATGCCGCACGACCTGATCAACGCCAAGCCGGCGGCGGCGGCGGTGCGCGAGTTCTTCGGCAGCTCGCAGCTTTCGCAGTTCATGGACCAGACCAACCCGCTCTCGGAAGTGACGCACAAGCGCAGACTTTCGGCACTCGGGCCGGGCGGCCTGACCCGCGAGCGCGCGGGCTTCGAGGTGCGCGACGTGCATCCCACGCATTATGGCCGCATCTGCCCGATCGAGACGCCGGAAGGCCCGAACATCGGCCTGATCAATTCGCTGGCGACCTATGCGCGGGTGAACAAGTACGGCTTCATCGAAAGCCCCTATCGCCGGGTGAACAACAAGCACCTGACGGACGAGGTTGTCTATCTGTCGGCGATGGAAGAGGCGAAGTTCACCATCGCCCAGGCCAATGCGACGGTGGATGGCCGGCTGCGCCTGACGGACGAGCTTGTGTCGTGCCGCAAGGGCGGCAATTTCGTGATGACCACGCCCGACCAGGTGCAGTTTATTGATGTCTCGCCCAAGCAACTGGTTTCGGTGGCCGCGGCACTGGTGCCCTTCCTGGAAAATGACGATGCCAATCGCGCCCTGATGGGTTCGAACATGCAGCGCCAGGCGGTGCCCCTGATCCAGACCGACGCCCCGCTGGTGGGCACCGGCATGGAAGACGTGGTGGCGCGGGATTCCGGCGCCGTTGTGATCGCCAACCGGACCG
>DASVGZ010000356.1:0-8193 GCA_036379275.1 Acidiphilium sp.
CACCGCCCTTCTGTCCTCACTGTCGCACGACCTGCGCACCCCGCTCACCGCCATCCGGGGGGCTGCGGAAACCCTGACCACCCCCGGCATCGCCCTGACCGGGACGAGCCGCGCCGACCTGCTCGCCAGCATCGTTCAGGATGTCGGCCGAATGACGCGGTTTCTCGCCAACATCACCGGCATGGCGCGGATCGAAACCGGCGAAATCGTCGCCCGCCGCGAACCCGTCGCCCTCGCACCGCTGATCGAGGCGGCGGTGGCGCGGGTGCCGGAAGCGTTCCACGCCGCGGTCAATCTCGGCCCCGGCGCGGATGCGGTGATCGCCGACCCCGCGCTGCTCGAACAGGTTCTGGTCAACCTTCTGGAAAACGCGGTGAAATACGCGCCTGACGGTTCCGCCATCACGATCGCCGCCAGAACCGGGGACAGCGTGATCGCCATTTCGGTCGCCGACGAAGGCATCGGCATCGCCGCCGAAGACCTGGCGCATGTGTTCGACAGTTTCTTCCGTGCCGCGCGGGGTGACCGGGTCGCGCCCGGCACCGGGCTCGGCCTCGCCATCGCGCGCGCCTTCGTCGAGGCGATGGGCGGCACCATCGCGGCGGCGAGCCCGCGGCCCGACCTGCCGCGCGACGGAATGCCCGGCACGATCATCACCGTCAGGCTGCCCGCCGCATGACACAGGCGAGCATGATGCAGACGGGTGCGATTCTGGTGGTGGATGACGAGGCGCAGATCCACCGCTTTCTCAAGCCGGCGCTCGAAGCCGCCGGATATACGGTCCTGCGCGCGGAAACCGGCACCGAGGCACTCCGCCTCGCCGCATCGGCGTCGCCCGACCTGATCCTGCTCGATCTCGGCCTGCCGGATCTGGACGGCCACGAGGTTCTCGCGAAACTGCGGGCGTTTTCCGCGACCCCGGTAATCGTTCTCTCGGCACGGGACCGCGAGGCGGAAAAAATCTCGGCCCTCGACGCGGGGGCGCATGATTACGTCGAAAAACCCTTCGCGCTCGGCGAGCTGCTCGCCCGGATCCGCTCGGCGTTACGCCTGCGCGGACAACAGACCGAGGCCACCCCTTCTCCCGGCATCGGCCCGCTCACGCTCGATCCCGAACGAAAAGCCGCGAACCTCGCGCGCGAGGACGGCACGCGCGCCGATCTCGACCTGACCCGCATCCAGTACACGCTGCTGGCGCTGCTCGTGCGCAATCAGGGCCGGGTGCTGACCCACCGGCAGCTCCTCACCGCCGTCTGGGGGCCGGCCCACACCGAGGACATCGCCTATCTGCGCATCTATGTCAGCCAGTTGCGCCGCAAGCTGGCAGGCTCGGGGCTCAGCCTCGCGACCGAACCCGGCATCGGCTACCGGCTGACCGGCGACGATGCCGCGCCTGAAAAACCGGCGCGGTAACGGCCTCCCGCGATCCTGAAAAGTTCAATCGGGAAAAACCACGGTCTTCGTGCCGTTCATCATCACGCGACCTTCGAGATGGCCGTGCACGGCGCGGGCAAGAACCCGGCGCTCGATATCGCGGCCCTTGCGAATCAGCGCCTCGGGCGAATCGGCGTGGCTGATCTGCTCGACATCCTGGGCAATGATCGGCCCCTCGTCGAGATCGGTGGTAACGTAGTGCGCGGTGGCGCCAATCATCTTCACGCCGCGGACATGGGCCTGATGATACGGTTTCGCGCCCTTGAAGCCGGGCAGGAAACTGTGATGGATGTTGATGCAGCGCCCTGAGAGAAAACCGGCGAGGTCGTCGGAAAGGACCTGCATATAGCGCGCGAGCACAACCAGTTCGGCGCCGGTTTCGGTTACGATCGTCCTGATCCGGGCCTCCTGCCCTGCCCGGCTTTCCGCCGAGACCGGCAGATGGTGGAACGGAATCGTGCCGAAATCGGTGCCGGCAAAAGTCTCGCGAGGATGGTTCGAGCCGATGCCGACGATATCCATCCTCAACTCGCCGATGCGCCAGCGATAGAGCAGATCGACCAGGCAATGGTCGAATTTCGAGGCAAGCAGAAGAACCTTGCGCCGCAGGCTCTCGGGACGAATTTCCCATGCCATGCCGAACTGTCGCCCTACCGGCCGGAAGCTTTCGATCAGCATGGCGACATCCCGATCCGCCGGCAGGGTGAACAGAACGCGCATGAAGAACCGGCCGGTCTCGCTGTCCTCGAACTGGTTGGCGGCGCGGATATTGCCGCGATAGAGATGGAGTTCGGCGGTGACGCGGGCAACGATGCCCGGCTGGTCGGGACAGGAAAGTGTCAGCAGACAGACGACGGTCATCTATGCCTCACCGGATGCAGGAACCGGCAGCCGGATCGCGGCGGCCGTGACATCGAGCCAATGATGGAAACTGCCGATGAAACTGCGCGGCACGGCGATATCATAGGTCGGAACCGCATCGACCTGCCAGAAGGTGACGCCGATATGGGCGATCGCCGTGACCACGACGGCGTCCGGCCTGAAGGCCGCGGGATCGAGATCGATCGAGGCTCCGCGCCTGAGCGCAATACGGGCACCCGCGCCCGAAAGGCGCAGAACGACACAGGCTCCCGATTGATCGGAAACCGCAGCCAGGCCAGCCAGACGCTGGCGAAGCCCGTCGCCCCAGAATGGCGAGACCGTCTCGGCGTGAGCCAGCCAGACCCCCGGCCCCGTGCCGAGCAGCATGACTCCCTCCGCTGCCGTCCAGACCGGACCGGCCGGCGCGACGAGGCCGAGCGCCTGCCCGATCGCCCCGGCGGCGACCCCCTTGCGCGCCGTTATCGTCGCGAGACCGAAGCCGGAGCGTGTTCTTATCGTCAGCGCTTCAGCCATGGACGCGAATTCCTTCCGGGTCGACGAAAACAGGGCTGCATATCTCGGCCTCGATATCGGGACCGCGGACCGGATCGTGCACGACGATCCGCTCACCATGCCGCTCCGCTCCGTGCGCCAGAAGCGCCAGAGCGATGGAATGGCCGAGTGTCGGCGAGAACGCGGCCGACGTGACATGACCCTGATCGTTGGCAGCGACAGCAGCGGCACCCCCCGGCAGCAGATGGGCGCCGGCGCACAGGCGTTGCCGTGGATCGACCGGCCTGAGTCCGACGAGACACGGCCGGTCGGGCGCGGTGAGTCCCGGCCGGGCCGCCATGACCTGGCCGATGAAATCCTTTTTCCTCGACATCATTCGTCCCATGCCGAGATCGGCGGCGGTGGTCTGGCCGTTCAGTTCGCCACCGCCGGGATGGCCTTTTTCGATCCGCATCACCCCCAACGCCTCGATGCCGTAGAGGGTCGCGCCGAATTCCTGCCCGACGGTGTGCAAGGCACGGGCCAGCACCTCGCCATGGTCGGCACGAACCGCGATCTCGTAGGCGAGTTCCCCCGAATAGGAGACGCGGAACAGACGCGCCGGCAGGGTCTGCCAGACCGTTTCCACCGCTGCCATGAACGGAAAGGCCGAATTGGCGAGATCGAAATCCGGCAACAGTCTCTGCGCAAGACGCCGGGCCTCGGGGCCGGCGACCGAGAAACTCGCCCATTGCTCGCTGACCGAAACCGCCTGCACGTCGAGTTCCGGCCAGATCACCTGCCGCGCGTGATCGATATGCTGCATCACCGTAGCGGCATTGGCCGTGGTGGTGGTGAGGAAGAAGCGGTCTTCGGCAAGGCGTGTCACCGTGCCATCGTCCATCACCAGCCCGTCCTCGCGCAGCATGACCCCGTAGCGCACCCGTCCGACGGGAAGCGTCGAGATCGTGTTGATATAGAGCCGGTCGAGCAGAAGGGCGGCATCCGGTCCCTCGATCTCGATCTTGCCGAGGGTGGAAACGTCGCAGATGCCGGCTGTGCCCCGCGTCGTGGTCACCTCGCGGTTCACCGTCTCCTGCCAGTCCCGCTCACCGGGACGGGCGAACCATCGGGCGCGCTTCCACAACCCCGCCTCGATGAAGCTTGCACCCTGCGATGCCGCCCAGTCATGTGCCGGTGTGCGGCGCTCCGGCCGGAAGCCGGCGCCGCGATGATGACCGGCAAAAGCACCGATGGCGACGGGACCATAGGGCGGGCGGGAAAGAACGGTGCCGGCCTCGGCGATCGACTTGCCCGTAGCGGCGGCCAGCAGCGCATGACCGTTCAACTGGCTGGTCTTGCCCTGGTCGGTTGCCATGCCGAGAGTCGTGTAGCGCTTGAGATGCTCGATCGAGACGAAGCCCTCGCGCGCGGCAAGCGCGATATCGGTGTCGGTCACGTCATGCTGAAAATCGACGAAGGCCTTGGTCCGGCTGCCGCCGACATGCCAGAGCGGCGTCACCCCGGAAGGCTCGTCGCTGGCTTCGTACCGGCCCGGAGCGGACACCGCGAAACCAAGATCGGCAAGGGCGGAGACGGCTTTTGCCACTCCGTCGGCCAGCGCCGCGCCGAGGGAAAATGTTCCGGCGGCGGCGCCGGCCGGTTGCAGGCCCGGCGGCGCCACGTCGATCAGGAAGCCCTGGATCGACTCCGACCATACCGGTCTGGACCCGAGATTGGCGCCCAGCCCGATGGCCGGAGTCCAGCCGCCGGCCATCGCCAGCAGATCCGCCTCGATTCGGCGGATGCGTCCGTCGGCGGCGCGGATATCGACCCCGCGCAACGGCGCGCCGTGCGCATCGACGACAACGGCACCGGAAAAGGTCTCGACATCATGCGGCAGCCGCGACGCGGATACACCGCCGTCCGGCCGCGAATCGATGACGGCGGCGACCTGAATGTCCGCTGTCATCAGATCTGCTGCGGTAGTCCAGCCACTGTCGCTCGCGGTGAACACCACGGCGCGGCGGCCGGGGGCGGCGGCGTAGCGGTTGACATAGGTGGATACCGCCGAAGCGAGCATCACACCCGGCCGGTCGTTGCCGCCGAAAACGAGCGGCCGTTCGATCGCGCCGCTTGCGAGAATCGCACGCCGGGCAATGATTTTCCAGAAACGCTGGCGCGGCTGGCCGGGGGCGGGCTGCGGCAGGTGATCGGCGACCCGCTCGATCGCGCCGTATTCCCGTCCGTCATAGATGCCGAAAACAGTGGTTCGGAGCAGCAGCCGCACATTGGCGAGCGATGCAAGCTCCGCCACCGCCGCGTTTGTCCAGTCAACGCCGGCAACGCCATCGACCTCGTAGCGCTCGCCAAGCAATCGACCGCCGAATATCCGGTCTTCATCGACGAGAATCACCCGCGCGCCGGCACGCCCTGCCGTGAGCGCCGCGGCGAGGCCGGCGGGACCGCCGCCGATCACCAGAAGATCGCAGAAACCATGCTCGCGATCATAGCTGTCGGGATCGGGAAGGGTGGAGAGCGCGCCGAGCCCGGCGGCACGGCGGATCAGCGGCTCGTAAAGCTTTTCCCAGAACTTTGCGGGCCACATGAAGGTCTTGTAGTAAAATCCGGCGACGAAGAGCGGCGCCGCGATCTGGTTCACCGCCATCATATCGAAATCCAGGCTCGGCCAGCGATTCTGGCTCGTCGCCGCAAGCCCGTCGAACAGTTCGATCGTGGTCGCGCGGCTGTCGGGCTCGGCCCTGTCGCCTTTGCGCAGAGTGACGAGGGCGTTCGGCTCCTCGCTTCCGGCGGAGAGAATGCCGCGCGGCCGGTGATATTTGAACGATCTGCCGACCAGCCGGATTCCGTTCGCGATCAGGGCGGACGCGAGCGTATCGCCTGCGAAGCCGGTATAATGCCTGCCATCGAAGCTGAAGCGCAGCGGCTTCGTGCGATCGATCAGACCACCCTCGGCAAGGCGGCTCATCGTGCCGCGTCCTTCGCCAGTTCGGCGCCGAAGATTTCGTGCGTTCTTGTGTCGCGCGTCACGACAATCCAGCTCCTGCAGCCCTGCGCGTGATACCAGAGCTCGCGCATCGCGCCTGCCGGATTGGCGCGCAGATAGACATAGTCGTGGAATTCGTCATCGGCGGTCGGCCGGCGCGGCGCGGCATCTCCCCGATAGACGAATTCCCGGGCGTCACGATCACCGCAGAACGGGCAGGGAATGCGCATGTCGGCCTCAATGCAGGTTGGGTTGGGCGCCGGCGCCGCGTTCGTCGATCAGGTGGCCGGTGCGGAAACGGTCGAGCCGGTAGGCGGACGCCGCCTCATGCGGATTGCCGGTGGCGAGCAGATGGGCGAAGCACCAGCCGGAAGCCGGCGTCGCCTTGAAGCCGCCATAACACCAGCCGGCATTGACATAGAGACCGTCGATCGGCGCGCGATCGATGACCGGCGATCCGTCCATCGACATATCCATGATGCCGCCCCAGCTTCGCAGCATACGGACCCGCCCGAGCATCGGCATGATCGCCATGCCGCTCTCGCAGACATCCTCGACGGCCGGCAGATTGCCCCGGCTGGCATAGCTGTTATAGCGGTCGATATCGCCACCGAAGACGAGACCGCCCTTGTCCGACTGGCTGATATAGAAATGCCCGGCGCCGAAGGTAATGACATTCGGAATCACCGGCTTCAGCGCCTCGGAAACAAAAGCCTGCAGCACATGGCTTTCGATCGGCAGGCGGAAGCCGGCGAGTGCGGCGACGCGCGAGGAATTGCCCGCCACCGCCATGCCGATCCTGCCGGCGCGGATCGTCCCCCGCGTGGTCTCGACCCCGGCGACCGCACCCGCGGCGTCACGCAGAAAGCCGGTCACCTCGCAGTTCTGCACGATATCCACCCCGCGATCCGATGCGCCGCGGGCGAACCCCCAGACCACAGCATCGTGCCGGGCCGTGCCGCCGCGCGGCTGCAGGAGCCCGCCGGTGACGGGAAATCGCGCCTGATCGAAATCGAGGAACGGAGCGATCCGCCGCACGCCATCCCGATCGAGCAGAACGGCGTCGGCACCGTGCAGCCGCATCGCATTGCCGCGTCGCGCATAGGCGTCGCGCTGCGCGTCGGAATGGCAGAGATTGAGCACGCCGCGCTGGCTCACCATCGTGTTGTAGTTCAGATCCTGCTCCAGGCCTTCCCACAGCTTCATCGACCATTCGTAGAACGGCTCGTTGCCCGGAAGCAGATAGTTGGAGCGGATGATCGTTGTGTTACGGCCGGCATTGCCACCGCCGATCCAGCCTTTCTCCAGCACCGCGACGCGGGAGATTCCATGGTTTTTCGCAAGGTAATAAGCCGTCGCGAGACCGTGACCGCCGCCGCCGATGACGATGATGTCGTAGTCGGGCCGAGGGGTGGCATTTCGCCAGGTCGGCTGCCAGTTCCGGTGCCCCGAAGCGGCATTTTTCATCAGGCTCAGGATGGAAAAACGGGTCATTCCGGGCGGTGCCTTGTCGGGATCGACGATGGATGGAGCGAAAGGATATCGTCTATCCGGACACTCGTCTGCCCGGAAACGGCAATTTCTTGTCTGAAAACGACGCCGGGGGAAATTTCCGACCACCCTGAGCTTCCCTTGGGCTGCCTATGTCGCGAACCGTGGGGGACGCGTCGGAAACGCGGCAGGGATCGGCGGTATGCACGGCTAGATTCGGACGGTTATGGCGAACAGGAGATTTCCATGGTCGATGCCGCGCGAATCCGGGCGCTTCTGGGCGAGAGGCAGCCGGGGTTTTCCCTGCCCCGGGCTTTCTATGTCGATCCGGAGCTTTTCGAGGCCGATATCGACGCGGTTTTCACCAATGAATGGATATTCGCCTGCAATGGCTGCGAGATTCCGAGACCCGGTGATTTTCTCACTCTGGCGGTCGGGCATAATCCGGTCGTCGTGCTGCGCGACCGCGACGGGCAGGTCAGGGCATTCCACAATACCTGCCGGCATCGTGGCTCGCGCATCTGCCTGACCGAGACCGGGCATGTCACGAGGTTGACCTGCCCCTATCACCAATGGGTCTACGAACTGGACGGATCGCTGCTCCATGCCCGACAGATGCCGGATGATTTCTGCACCGAAGGGTACGATCTCGGTCCGGTCGCGATCGAGACCGTCTGCGGCATGATCTATATCTGCCTTGGCGACGCGCCACCCGACATCGCCCGCTACCGGGCGGCGGTGACACCCTATATCGCGCCGCACCTGCCCGAGCGCACGAAGGTCGCGCTCGCGATGCGGATCGTCGAGGACGCGAACTGGAAACTGGTGATCGAGAACAACCGCGAGTGCTATCATTGCGCCGCCAACCATCCGGAATTGCTCAATACCCTGGTGGAATTCGCCCTGCC
>DASVGZ010000357.1:0-3028 GCA_036379275.1 Acidiphilium sp.
CCAACGGCACGTCGAGCGCGAACAAGATCGTCTGGAGCGGGCTGGTCGGGCCGGGCGACGCCGTTCTGGTCGACCGCAACTGCCACAAATCGCTGGTTCACGCCCTGATCATGACCGGCGCGAAACCGGTCTACCTTCTGCCCAGCCGCAACGAATACGGCATCATCGGCCCGATTCCGCGCCGTCAGTTCGACGCCGATGCCTTGTGCGAACGCGCCGGCGGGCGGCTCCGCATCGCGACGATCACCAACTCGACCTATGACGGTCTGTGTGTGAATGCCGACGTGGTGAAAACCGCGCTGGCTCCGGTCGCCGATGCCATTCATTTCGACGAGGCATGGCTCGCCCAGGCGCGGTTCCACGAATTCTACCGGAATTTCTACGCGATGAGCGACGGCTCCGGCCCGGTCGAACCTCTGGTGTTCTCCACCCAGTCGACCCACAAGGTGCTTGCCGCGTTCTCCCAGGCCTCGATGGTGCATCTGAAGGAAGGTCTGGCGCAGAAGCTCGACCCCGACCGCTTCAACGAAGCCTTCATGATGCACTCGTCCACCTCGCCCTGGTACGGCATCATCGCCTCGTGCGATGTCGCGGCGCGGATGATGCGCGGCGCCGCCGGCCGCACCCTGGTCGACGAAACCCTGCGCGAGGCCGCCGCGTTCCGCGACAATGTGGCCTCGCTCGGCGAGGCGTTCGCGGCACGGGGCGACTGGTGGTTCAAGCTCTGGCAACCGGACGGCGCCGGGCTCGATCAGGACGGCTGGATGCTGAAGCCGGGCCAGTCCTGGCACGGCTTCGACGACATCACCGACGGATTTTCTCTCCTCGACCCGATGAAGGTCACCATCCTCTGCCCCGGCCTGAACGGCGACCGGGGAAACGAGCACGGAATTCCGGCGCCGATCGTCGCGAAATTCCTGTGGTCGCGCGGGATCGTGGTGGAAAAGATCGGCACCTACCACTTCCTGATCCTGTTCACCCTCGGCGTCTCGCGCGGCAAATGGAGCAATCTGGTCACCGAACTGCTCGCCTTCCGCGCCCATTACGAGGCCAATACCCCGCTCGCCGACGTGATGCCCGAACTGGTCCGCGAATCCCGCGCCTATGAGCGGATGGGCCTGCGCGATCTCTGCGCCGCCCAGCACGCGGTCTACCGCGCCGGCCGGGTGCTCTCGATCCAGAACGCGATGTTCGCCGAACTGCCGGAACAGGCGATGACGCCGCAGCAGGCGCACGCGGCACTCGCCGGCGGGCGGATCGAGCAGGTGCCGGCCGGGGCGGTCGAAGGCCGGGTGCTCGCCCGCATGGTGGTGCCCTATCCGCCGGGGATTCCGCTGATCGTCGAGTATCTGCGCTTCGCCGCCGCGTGGGACCGCCAGTTTCCCGGTTTCGAGACCGATATCCACGGCGTCCGCAAGGACGAGAACGGGGATTACTTCCTCGATTGCGTAGCGGATTGAAATTCTGGCCCCAATCCCGGCGGGTGCATCCGCGCCCCTGGCTTTCGCGCCATAGGGCGCGCCGGCCATCCTGATCAATCGGCCTGTTAATGTCTCGGCAATTCCGGCTTTATCGATATTGGACCACCATCGTCCCGGCAACGGGAGACAGACGATGAGCAGCGAAAAGAAGGCGCTGGTTCTGGGTGCAACGGGCGGTATCGGCGGCGAGACGGCGGCGGCGCTGATGCGGCACGGCTGGAGCCTCGTCGCGATGGTCCGCGATCCGGCAAAGCGCGCGGTGCAGAAGACGGGCCCGCTGAACGGCGTCACCTGGGTAAAGGGCGACGCCATGATCGCGGCGGACGTGCGTCATGCCGCCGAAGGCGTCCGGCTGATCGTCCATGCCGTCAATCCGCCGGGATATCGCGACTGGAACCGGCTGGTTCTCCCCATGATCGACAACAGCATCGCGGCTGCCAGGACTGTCGGCGCGCGTCTGGTCCTGCCGGGCACTGTTTATAATTACGGCCCTGACGCATTCCCCGACCTGCGGGAAGACATGCCGCAGAACCCGGTGACCGAAAAGGGCAAACTGCGCGTTGAACTGGAGCGAAGGCTGGAAGCCGCGACCAGCGAGGGCGCGCCAGTGCTCATCGTGCGTTTCGGCGATTTCTTCGGACCGGTGTCGGGCAGCAACTGGTTCAGTCAGGGGCTGGTGAAGCCCGGCAAGCGCCTGAACGCCATCATCTATCCAGGCCAGAAGGGAGTCGGCCATTGCTGGGCGTATCTGCCCGATGCGGCCAAAACGATCGCACAGTTGCTGGATCGCGAGGACCAACTCGGGCGGTTTGCCCGCTTCCACTTCACCGGCGTCTGGGACCGTGACGGGACGATGATGACAAGCGCCGTTGCCGCGTCGCTGGGACGCCCGATCAAGGTCCGGCGCTTGCCGTGGTTCCTGCTTCACCTGGCCGGCCTGATCCAGCAGACGCCACGGGAGATCGTGAAAATGCACTATCTCTGGAAGGAGCCTCTTCGCCTCGACAATGACAAGCTCGTCGCCTTTCTCGGCAAGGAACCGCATACACCGCTCCCCGATGCGGTGCGTACCACGCTGCAAGCGCTCGACGTTCGTTGAACGCCCGTCCCGAAGATCGCCAGCCAGAATCCAAATCCGGCATCAAGTTTTTGTTCCGGCCAGGCTGTCCAGAATCGGGCAGTCCGGCCGGTCATCGCCATGGCAATGCGTGGCGAGATGGCGCAGCGTGGCGCTCATCGCCCGCAACGCGTCGGCTTTCGCCTCCAGCGCCGCGATCTGCGCGAGGGCGATCGCCTTCACATCGGCGGAAGGGCGGTCGTGGTCGCGCCAGAGGGCGAGCAGCGCCGCAATCTCGACAATCGGGAAGCCGAGTTCGCGGGCGCGATGGATGAAGCCGAGTTCATGGACCAGCCGGGCATCGTAGAACCGGTAATTGTTCTCGGCCCGGGCGGGCGGCGCGATCAGCCCGATCGATTCGTAGTGCCGGATCATTTTCGCGGAAACGCCGCTCCGCGCGGCGGCCTCGCGGATGGCGACCACGCCGGTC
>DASVGZ010000358.1:0-2203 GCA_036379275.1 Acidiphilium sp.
GTTCTCGACCAGCACATCCGCGCCGTCGAGCAGGCGGAGAAGAACCTCGCGGCCCCGCTCGCGCGACAGGTCAAGGCTCATCGCCCGCTTGCCGCGATTGGCGCCGAGATAGTAGCTGGCTTCCTTCACGCCATCGCCCCGGTCGATGAAGGGCGGGCCCCATTCGCGGGTTTCGTCGCCTTGGGGCGGTTCGATCTTGATGACCTCGGCACCGTGGTCGGCGAGGATCATGGTGCAGTAGGGGCCGCCGAGCACGCGGGTGAGGTCGATCACCTTGAGGCCCGATAATGCGCGCTGGTTCATGCGGTTTCCGCTTCGTCCCGTTCCGGTGGTATGCATCCGATAGCAAGCGTCGGGCATAACCGGCGACCGGCGAAACAACAAGGCGCGGAGCGGAGCGAAAACATGGATCTGGGGTTGCGGGGAAAGCGGGCGATCGTCTGCGCGGCGAGCAAGGGGCTGGGGCGGGCGGCGGCGTTCTCGCTGGCGCGCGAGGGGGTCGATCTGGTGATCACCGCGCGCGGCGAGGCAGCTCTTGCGGCGACGGCCGAGGAAATCGCGGCCGAGACCGGAGTAAAAGTGGCGATCGCGGCAGGGGATATCACCACCGAGGCGGGGCGCGCGGCGGCCCTGGCGCTGTGCCCGGAGCCGGACATCCTGATCAACAACGCGGGCGGGCCGCCGGCCGGGGATTTCCGCGATTTTTCTCAGGCCGACTGGGAGGCCGCGCTGCGCGCCAACATGCTGACGCCGATCGCCCTGATCCGCGCGGTGATCGACCCGATGATCGCGCGGAAATTCGGGCGGATCGTCAACATCACATCGGCGTCGGTGAAATCGCCGATTCCGGTGCTCAGCCTGTCGAACGGGGCGCGGGCCGGGCTGACCGGCTTCGTTGCCGGAGTTTCGCGGCAGGTGGCGCGGCATAACGTGACGATCAACAACATCCTGCCCGGACCGTTCCTGACCGACCGGCTGCGCAGCTTCAGCGCGGAGGCCGGGCACGGCATCGACGAGGAAATCGCGCGGCGGGCGAAGACGATCCCGGCCGGACGGGTCGGCACGCCGGAAGAATTCGGCGATGCCTGCGCGTTTCTGTGCGCGGCGCGGTCGGGCTTCATCGTCGGGCAGAATCTCCTGCTCGACGGCGGCGCGTTCAACGCGACTCTCGGCTAGGATCGGTTTTTGGCCTTGCGGTTTCCGGTTTCAGATCACTGCGACGGAGAAAAATTCTTCAACCCGGAGGCCGCGCGAAGGCGGGTGCGGCGCGGCGGGTTCCTGCGCTGGATGATCCGGCGGGATACGCGGGCGCGCTGGCCGGATCATGTGGAGAATCGGAACTATCCGCCGCCCGAAGGCGTGGTTCCGGCGGGAAAGATCGAGCTGACCTTCATCGGCCATTCGAGTTTCCTGCTCCGCTTCGGCGGGGCGGCGCTGTTGATCGACCCGGTGTTTTCCGAACGCTGCTCGCCGGTCGGGTTCGCCGGGCCGAAGCGGGTGCGTGCACCGGGGCAACCGCTTGCGGCACTGCCGAAGCCGGACGCGATCCTGCTCTCGCACAACCACTACGATCATTGCGATGTGCCGGGCCTGTGCGCGGTCCGCGAGCGGTTCGGCGCGGTGCCGATCTTCGCGCCGCTGGGCAACCGGGGCTGGCTCGAACGCAAGGGGCTGGGGCCGGTGACCGAACTCGACTGGTGGCAGATGGTTACCTGGGGCGGACTGGAGATCACATTCACCCCGGCACGGCATTTCGCCGCGCGCACGCCGTGGGACCGCAACACCACGCTGTGGGGCGGGTTTTTCCTCCGGCACGGGGATGGAACCGTCTATGTCGCGGGGGACAGCGGCTATACCGGTTATTTCCGGGCGATCCGCGAGCGGCTCGGCGTGCCCGATCTCGCGCTTCTGCCGATCGGCGCCTATGCGCCGCGCTGGTTCATGGGCAATGTTCACCTGAACCCGGCGGATGCGATTCAGGCGTTTCGCGATCTGGGTGCGCGGCGCGCGGTCGGGATGCATTTCGGCACCTTTCAGCTTACCGACGAGGCGATCGATGCGCCGCTCGACGCCCTCGCAGCGGCGCGCACGGCGGCGGGGCTGGACGCGGCGGCGTTTACCACACTCGATTTCGGCGAGACCCGCTTGTTCGAACTTATTCCGGTCAGTCCGCCGACTGACCGGAATTGAGCTATAGTTTTGC
>DASVGZ010000359.1:0-7181 GCA_036379275.1 Acidiphilium sp.
CTGCGCGCTGCCGCCGCCGAGGATGCGCCGCGCGCGACCATCATCGCAATGGCGCTTCTGGTCGCGGGCGGGGTGATCCTGGCGCTGGCCGACTTGCCCGGAACGGTCGCGCCTGTACTGATCGTTCTTCTTGTGATTGCGGTTCTGGTCCGGCGCTTCGCGGTCCGGTCTGGTCCGCTCGATGTCGCCCGGTTCGAGGACGGGTTCGCGAAACCGCCCTCCTGGCTGCCGTTCGGCGACCCGGCGACCCAGATCACCGCGACCGGCTTCGCCGCCGGGATGCGTGTCGCCGCTCCGGCCTGGGCGGTGCGGTTGAACAGTATCCGGGCATGGCTGCGCGCCGGGCTGCTCCCGTGATCGCGCTGTCATGACCATCGCCGTCCGGCTGCTCGCCACTCTGATCGATCTCGGTGCGATGGTCGTTCTGGCCTTCGTGCTTGAAAGCCTCGCCCGACTGTTCGCCGCGTGGCGCGCCGGCCTCGTGCCCGCGCCGGCGGCGCAGACGGGCCGCGATCTGGTCAGGCTGCTGCGCAAGCGGCGGCTGCGCCCGGCCTTTGCCTCGCCGCTCTATCCGGTCTGGCCGGTTCTTGCTTTCGCTGTGACCGGTGTGGCGGTTCTGATCCTTCCGGGGTTTGCCGGCCATCTGGTCACCGAACCGCTCGCCAGCCTGCCGCTGCTGATCGGCCTGCTCGCCCTCGGCCGTGCCGCACGGCTGTTCGCGGCGCTGGAAGCGGGCGAGGGCGCGCATGGCCGTGCCGCCGCAAGGGCCACGACCGAAGCCGCCTGCGCCGAAGCGGTCTGGCTGATCGCGATGGCGGCGCTCGCGATTGCCGCTGGAAGCCTGTCGATCGGCGGGATTGCCGCCGCCGCACCCGGCCAGCCGCGCGTTCTGGTTCCGGCGGCGCTCGCGGCGCTGGTCGCAGTGCGCGGGTTCGGCGAACTTCCGCCCGATGACTATGCCGGACCGGAGCGGGCGATCTTTCTTGCCGAGACGATGCTGCGCCGGGTGGTTCTTCTCGGCGTGCTGATCGATGTCGCGATTCCGTTCGGGATGGCGGATGCGGGGAGCGTGTTGTCCTGGCCGCTCGGTCTTCTGGTCTGGGTGGTGAAGCTGGTCGTGCTGTTCGGGATTGTCACGCTCGCCGATGCCAGCGCGCCGCGCGGTGTACTGCGCCTCGGCCTGCCGCTTTCGATCCTTGCCCTGATCCTGGTGTTTGCCAGCGGTTTCTCCGTTTCCGGCGTGCTGGTCGGGCTCGGCTGCATCGGCGTTATTGTCGGCGTGATCCGGTTGTGGCGGCGGACGCCGGCGCTGGAAGCCGCGAGCTTCACCCAGGCGGGTGCGGCGCTGATCGGGTTCGGGATCGGCGCAATGACCGCCGGCTGGCTGCTTCTGGCCAGCATCGTTCTCGCGCGGCTCACCGGCTTTGTCGCCGGGCGTCATCCGACCGTTTCCGGCCATTCCTGGATCGCGGCGGGATGTGCCGTGGCCATGGCCGGACTGCCGCCTTTCGGTCTGTTCGCCGGGGATTTCGGCGTGCTGCGCGAAGCCATCGGTCATTCCCTGCCGCTCGGCGTGTTTCTCGTCGTGTTTTTGGCGATCTCGGCGATCCTGCTGATTGTCCGGCTGCCTGTCGGTGCAGGGGGGGCGCGTGGCCGTCCGGCGACCACGACGGCTATCGCGGCGGTTCTGCTTGCGCTTCTGGTGGCGCTCGGGGTGGCGCCGTCCCTGATCGGGTTCGTTGGATGAGCGCCGATCCTGCCGTCCTGATCGACGCTGCCGCCGTCGAACCGGCTGCGCCCATCGGTCTGCACGTTCTGTCGCCCGAGGCCTGGGCCGGATTCGCGGCGGGGGGGGCGGATATTCGGTTTCTCGGCCTGTTCGTCGCGCGCGAGCGGGTCCATGCCCTGTTCGAGCGCGCCGGCACGCTGCTGTTTCTGGCCACGCCGCTGGTCGATGGTCGTTATCCGGCGCTGTCGCCACGCTGGCCGCTTGCCGCCTGGTTCGAGCGCCTCGCCCGCGACCTGACCGGAGCGATCGCCGATGGGGCAGCCGATACCCGCCCGGCGATTCGCCATGGCGCCGCCGGCACCGATTCGGGCTGGCCGCGATTCATCGAGACGCGGGGCGAGGGATATCACCAGATCGGGCAGGGACCGGTTTCCGGCCTGATCGCGTCTCCGGTGCATCGCCGCTTCACCCTCGACGGCGGGCGGATCGTCCGGCTGGAACATCGGCTCGGCTATGCCCATCGCGGCATTCTCGCCCTGATGCGGGGCAAGTCGCCGCGCGCCGCCGCCCGGTTCGCGGCACGGATCGCCGGAGGCGCGACGGTTGCCCATTCGCTCGCCTTCGCCCGCGCGACCGAGGCGGCAAGCGGCGTTTCGGCGCCGCCCCGTGCCGAGGCGCTGCGCGGTATTATGCTGAATATCGAGCGAATTACGTCCGATTGTTCGGCGCTTGCGGGAACCGCCGAGGCGGCGGGCCGCGCTCGCCTGGCGACCGCGCTCGGCCGGGCGCGCGAAGACATCGCGGCCGCGCTCGCGGTGGGATTCGGCCATCGGCTGATGATGGATCTGGTGGTTCCGGGCGGACTCGCCGCCGATGTGCGGCCGGACGGGTTTCCGGATCTGGTCTCTTCCCTGGGCAGCGCGGCCCGCATCGCGCGCGGCATCGGCCGGGCCGGGGTTCAGCGGGATTTGGGCAGTGCGGCCTCGCTCGCCCTGGCCCGCGCCCGTTCGGCGATCGCACTCGCGGCGGCGGCGACCGATGCTCTCGCGGCACTTCCCGACGGCATCATTGCCCATCCCCTGCCGATGGCGAGCGGTATGGCGATCGGCGTGGCCGACAGTGCCGCCGGCCCGATTCAGCACTGGATCATGCTGGAGGCCGGGCAGATCGCCGAGGCGTTCGTGATCGACCCGGCAGCCAGGCTGCTGCCCGTTCTGGAAGCGGCGGCGGCGGGCGGAGATTTCGACGAATTTTCTTTAATATCGCAAGTTTACGGGCTGAATATCGGGGCAGTCGATCTATGAGTCCGGGACCTGAATCCGCCATGGCCGGCTCCGCCGTGCAAATTCTCGCGGAACGGCTTGCCGCCTCCGGTCAGGCGCTGCTCGGCCGCAGCCTGGCGATCCGTCACGTCGATGCCGGCAGTTGCGGCGGCTGCGAGATCTCACTCGCGGCGGCGCGGGTTCTGCGCGACGGGTTGTCGCGCGCCGGCATCGTTTTCACCGATTCCCCGCGTGCCGCGGATGTGCTGCTGATCACCGGCGTTGCCACCGCCAACCTGGCCGAGGCGGTGCGGCTCACTTTGGCGGCGATGGCACCGCCGCGTTTCGTCGTCGCGGTCGGCGACTGTGCGGTCGATGGCGGGGTGTTCAAGGGATCGCCGCCGGTGCTCGGCGGGGCCGAGCGGGTTCTGCCGGTCGATCTGCTGATCGCCGGCTGTCCGCCGACGCCGCGCCAGATCGTCGCGGGACTGCTCGCCCTGCTCGAAGCCAATGCCGTGCCGCCGCTCCGGAAATCCCGGATCGAACCCCGTGCCTGACACTTTCCATGAAACCCGGATCGGCGGGGTGGTTGCCGGGGTGGACGAGGTCGGGCGCGGGCCGCTTGCCGGGCCGGTGGTGGCGGCGGCGGCGATCCTGCCCTTTCCGCTGCCCGAGCGGGTGGCCGCGCTGATCGACGATTCCAAGAAACTGACGGCGGCGCGGCGGGTGGCCGCTCTGGACGCCCTGATCGGGGCGGGAGCGGCGATCGCTCTGGGGGCTGCCTCTGTTGCCGAAATCGAGCGGATCAACATTCTTCAGGCGAGCCTGCTCGCGATGCGCCGGGCGGTTGCCCGCCTGCCGCGCCGGCCGGATCATGTGCTGGTCGATGGCCCGGTCGCGCCGGCCCTGCCGGTGCCCTGCACGCCGCTGGTCGGCGGTGACGGCATTTCGCTATCGATCGCGGCGGCCTCGATCGCTGCGAAGATCGTGCGGGACCGGCTGATGGAACGGCTGGATGTGCGCCATCCCGGCTATGCCTGGGCGCGCAACGCCGGCTACGGCACGGCGGCGCATCGCGCCGGGATCGTGGCGCTCGGCATCACCGCGCACCATCGGCGCGGCTTCGGCATGTGCAGGACCGGCAGCGGCCCGGCGGCGCAATAGGGCGGGTTATTCGTAATTCGATTCGGGGTGGCGGAGATGCCAGAGTCGCTCATGGGCGGCGACGAGGCTCTCGATGCTCTTGCGCCGGTTGGTGTCCGGGTTGGCGGCACGCCGGGCGAGCATTTTTTCCAGAACCACCAGCAGTTGCTCGGCGACCTCGTAATCATCCTGATCGCAGGCATGGTGGAAGGCGATCAGAATCTTGTCCGACAGGCGTCGGCTGTAACGCGACTGAGGGCGGTCCGGTTTCGTAAAATCAGTCACTTGATCGACGGAATCCTCATCCACCACGGTCACTGTCACACCCAATCAAAAAGATGAACGGTTGGTTACCTTACCGATTTTTGGCTGGAGCGCCACCCGAAAATCGCCAAACAGCATACCGATTTAATTTTTATGCAATTCGTTCCGATACACGGATATTGCGTGTCTATTTATGAGGCGTTTCAATGAAATTTGAAACCGAAAAAGCATGATTCCAAAATTTTTATAATTTTGAAAATCATGCCTTCCGGAACGTTGGACCGAATCGGTGAGTTACACCGCCATCTCGGGCATTTTGGTGGAGAACACGAAATCGGAGAACGCCTCTTCCCAGGTGCCGGTGGTCGAGGCCTTGCTGTATTCGGTCGCCCGGTTTTCGAAGAAATTCGCGTGCTCGACCGCGTTCAGCATTTCGTCGAGCCAGGGCAGCGGGTTCTTCTCGACATGGAAGAGCGGGTTCAGCCCGAGCTGGAGCAGCCTGCGGTCGGCGATGTAGCGGATATAGCGCTTGACGTCGGTCGCGGTCAGGCCTTCGACCGCGCCGAACTCGAAGGCAAGGTCGATGAACGCGTCCTCGTGCTCGACGATGGTGGAGCAGGAGAGATAAAGCTCGCGCCGCAGTTCCTCGGTCCAGACCTCCGGGTTTTCCGAGATGAAGGTGCGGAACAGCCGGATCACCGACAGGCAGTGCAGGCTTTCGTCGCGCACCGACCAGGAGATGATCTGGCCCATCCCCTTCATCTTGTTGAAGCGCGGGAAGTTCAGCAGGATCGCGAAGGAGGCGAAAAGCTGAAGCCCCTCGGTGAAGGCGCCGAAGGCGGCGAGGGTTTTCGCGATGTCATGCTTCGAGTTCACGTTGAACCCCTGCATGTAGTCGTACTTGTCCTTCATCTCCTTGTATTTGAGGAAGGCGGAGTATTCGATCTCGGGGATGCCCACGGTATCGAGCAGGTGCGAGTAGGCGGCGATGTGCACGGTCTCGATATTGGAGAAGGCCGAGAGCATCATCAGCACCTCGGTCGGTTTGAACACCCGCGAGTAGTGCTTCATGTAGCAGTTGTTCACCTCGACATCCGCCTGGGTGAAGAAGCGGAAGATCTGGGTGAGCAGGTTGCGCTCGCCTTCGGTGAGGTTGCGGTGCCAGTCCTTCACGTCGTCGGCCATCGGCACCTCTTCGGGCAGCCAGTGAACGCGCTGCTGGGTCAGCCACGCCTCGTAGGCCCAAGGATAGCGGAACGGCTTGTAGACCGGATTTTCGGTCAGCAGGTCGAATTTTTGTTCCGGAGCGGTGGAGGACGGGAAAGCAACTACAGCGGACATGGCAGAAATCCTGTTCAGACAGATGATCGGAAAGCCGGCCGCTATCGGCGGTACGGCATGTGCCGGCTCACTTTACTGGCACGCGAGGCATTCCTCGTAATTGGTGGTGCTCGCGGCTGCGGCGACGGCGGGTTGCGGGGCCGGATCGCCGGCCGCGTCGGCGTGGCTGTGCCGGGCAACCTTCTCGCTGACCGTATCGGCGCGCTGGATCGACAGCGAGCGGCAATAATACAGCGATTTTACCCCGCGTTTCCACGCCTGATAGTGAATCTGGTGCAGGTCGCGCTTGTGAACGTCGGCGGGCAGGAACAGGTTCACCGACTGGCTCTGACAGATATAGGGCGTGCGGTCGGCGGCGTGTTCGACGATCCAGCGCTGGTCGAGTTCGAACGCGGTCTTGAACACCGCCTTTTCGTCGTCGGTCAGGAAGTCGAGATGCTGGACCGATCCCTTGGTGACGGTGATGTTCGACCAGGTTTCCTCGTCATCGTGCCCCTTCGCGGCCAGCAGGGCCTGCAAATGCCGGTTGCGCACGGAAAAACTGCCGGACAGGGTTTTCTGCAGGAACACGTTGGCGGCGATCGGCTCGATCCCCGGGCTGGTATTGCCGGCGATGATCGAGATCGAGGCGGTCGGCGCGATCGCCATCTTGTTGGAGAAGCGCTCCATCACGCCGTATTCGGCGGCGTCCGGGCAGGGGCCGCGCTCTTCGGCGAGCGTGCGCGACGCCGCATCCGCGCCGGCGCGGATATGCTTGAACATCCGGATGTTCCACGCCTTCGCCATGGCGCTTTCGAACGGGATGTTCAGTGCCTGAAGGAAGGAATGGAACCCCATCACCCCGAGGCCGACCGAGCGTTCGCGCATCGCGGCGTATTTCGCGCGGTTCATGCTGTCCGGCGCGCGGTTGATGAAATCCTGCAGCACATTGTCGAGGAAGCGCATCACGTCCTCGATGAACCGTGGATCGTCGTGCCATTCGAGCCAGGTTTCGAGATTGATCGAGGAGAGACAGCACACCGCCGTCCGTTGCCGGCCGTGATGGTCGAGCCCGGTCGGCAGGGTGATCTCCGAGCACAGGTTGGAGGTCTTCACCTCCAGCCCGGCGAGTTTCTGATGCTCGGGCCGCGCGTTGTTCACATGGTCGGAGAACACGATGTAGGGCTCGCCGGTCTCGATCCGGGCGGTCAGGATCCGGATCCAGAGCGAGCGGGCGGACACGCCGCGCACATGCGCGCCGTCCTTCGGCGAGGTGAGGGACCAGGTCTCGTCGGCCTCGACCGCGCGCATGAAGGCGTCCGAAACCAGGATGCCATGGTGCAGGTTGAGCGCCTTGCGGTTCGGGTCGCCGCCGGTCGGGCGGCGGATCTCGATGAACTCCTCGATCTCGGGATGCGAGATCGGCAGATAGACCGCCGCCGAGCCGCGCCGCAGCGAGCCCT
>DASVGZ010000360.1:0-2405 GCA_036379275.1 Acidiphilium sp.
GCATCAGAAGATGGAACCCCTCATAGCCGTGGGATGCGAACGCGAACGGCGCCAGATCGGCCTCGCGTACCGCAATGCCGATCTCCTCGGCAAGCTCGCGCACCAGCGCCGCCTCCGGCGTTTCCCCCGCCATCAGCTTGCCGCCGGGAAATTCCCACAGCCCGGCGAGCTTTTTCCCCGCCGGCCTTCGCGCCAGCAGGATATCGCCGTGCTTGTCGACCAGCGCGCAGGCGGCGACCAGGAGCAGCGGCTTCGCGGCATCGACCATACCTTGCGGCGACTCCTTCGTGGTTTCGGGATCGTGAAAGGCCAGCGTCTCGCGGGTGATCGCGAAATGGCGCACCGGCAGACGCTCACCCGGCCGGCCGATGAAGCGCGCCCGTCCGGTTCCGGTTTCGGCAAACCCGGCGTGCCGCAGCACCGCGAGCGATGCCGCGTTGTCCTCTGCGACCGTCGCGGTGATCGTCGCGACCGGCAGTTCCGCGAACCCCCAGCGGATCAACTGGCCGACTGCCTCGCGCGCATGACCCCTGCCCCAGTGGCGCCGCCCGAGCCAGTAGCCGAGCGAGGCGCTGTCGCCCGCTTTCGTCAGCCGCAGCCCGGCGCTGCCGATCATCGTCCCGCTCTCGCCATCGAGAATCGCGAACTCATGGGCCCGCCCGGTTGCCCGGTCGGCGATCGCGGCGTCGATCCATTTGCGTGCCAGCGACTCGGGATAGGGAAACGGCGCCTCGGGCAGCAGGCGGCAGATTTCCCAGTCATTGATCAGAACGTGAAACCGCGCGGCATCGCCCGCCTCGAGCCGGCGCAGCGCCGTCGGCGCGGCGGATACCGGCTTTTCGGCAAGCTCGTTTCGGGCGGGATCGGCGATGGCGAACAGATCGGACACGGAATTCCTGAAAACAGATCAACGAACCTGTAACGGGATAGCCAATCCGGCGTCGCGCCGGAAGGGCAATCCTGCCACGCAAGCGGCAAATCTCATGGCCGATCCGCGGCGGTTGATTTGCGCGTGCGCCCGGCGCAATTTTCGCCGATGGATCTGCCGCTCGACCCGAACATCGCCTTTCTGCGCGACGCCGCCGAAGCCGCGCGCGCGGCGAGCCGCACCCTGGCCCGCGCTCCGGCTGCACTGCGCGACCGCGCGCTGCGCGAGGCCGCCGCCGCCTTGCGCCGCCATGCCCCGGCCATTCTCGCCGCCAACTCGCGCGATGTCGCCGCCTCGTCCGGAACCGAAGCCTTCATCGATCGCCTGAAATTGACCGAGGCCCGGGTCGCCGCGATGGCGGATGGCGTCGAGGGCGTCGCCGCTCTGCCCGACCCGCTGGGTCGCCCCTTCGCCGAATGGACAAGGCCGAACGGCCTGCTCATCCGCCGGGTCGCACAGCCGCTCGGCGTGATCGGCATGATCTACGAAAGCCGACCGAATGTCGGCGCCGACGCCGCCGCGATCTGCCTGAAATCCGGCAATGCCGTCCTTCTGCGTGGCGGCAGCGAGAGTTTTTTCTCCGCCCGAGCGATCCATTCCGCCTTCACCGAAGGACTGCGCGCCGCCGGCATCCCTGAAGCCTGCGTGCAGACCGCACCGACCGTCGATCGCGGCTTCGTCGCCGCCATGCTCGCGGGCGCCGGGCTGATCGACCTCATCATCCCGCGCGGCGGCCGTTCCCTGGTCGAGCGGGTGCAACGCGAGGCGCGGGTGCCGGTACTCGCCCACGCCGAAGGACTGAACCACACTTACGTCCATTTGGCCGCCGATCCCGCGATGGCGCGCCGTGTCGTCGTGAACGCGAAAATGCGCCGGCCCGGCGTGTGCGGCGCCACCGAAACCCTTCTGATCGACTCGGCGATCGCCCCCGCCCTGCTGCCCGCCCTGATCGCCGATCTTGCCGCACTCGGCTGCGATTTCCGGGCGGACGAGCACGCACGCGCCATCGTCCCCGCGCTTCCCGCCGCATCCCCCGGCGATTTCGATACCGAATGGCTCGATGCGATCCTGTCGATCCGCGTCGTCGATGATATCGACGATGCCCTTGCCCACATCGCGCGTCACGGCTCCTCGCACACCGAGGCAATCGTCACCGAAGACCGCGCGGCCGCCGAGCGTTTCCTCGCCGGTATCGACAGCGCGGTGGGCCTGTGGAACGCCTCCACCCAGTTCTGCGACGGCGGGGAATTCGGGTTCGGCGCCGAAATCGGCATCGCCACCGGACGGCTTCACACACGCGGCCCGGTCGGCCCCGAGCAGCTCACCACCTTCCGCTATCAGGTGATCGGTACCGGACAGGTGCGGCCCTGAAGGATCGCGCCCTGCCGCGCTTCGGCGACCGTCGGCCGCTGCGCATCGGCCTTCTGGGCGGCAGCTTCAACCCGGCCCATGGCGGCCATCTGCACATCGCCCGGGC
>DASVGZ010000361.1:0-4528 GCA_036379275.1 Acidiphilium sp.
ATCGTCGGCGACGGCGGCATCCAGTTCTCGCTTGCCGAACTCGGCTCGGCGATCGACGCTGGCACCAACGTGATCTTTCTGGTCTGGAACAATCGCGGCTATTCCGAAATCGAGCTTTACATGCGCGGCGCCGGCATCGAACCGGTCGGCGTCAAACCGACCCCGCCGGATTTTCTTCTGCTCGCGCAAGCCTATGGAATTCCGGCCGAACGCCTGTCGAAACTCGACGATCTGCCTTCGGCTCTCGAACGCGCCCGCGCCCGCCGCGCTCCCGCCCTGATCGAAATTCCGGAATCCGTGGTTCACCCCTGATCGGGGAAAACCGGCTCGGGCAATAGCAGATTTGCTTCGATCCAGGCACGCGCCCGCGCCTCGGCCTCGGGCGGAAACGCCACCGCGCCGCGCATCCGCTCGATGTGAAGAAAATCGACCGTGCGAATCCCCAGGGTCGCGAGAGCCGCGGTGAGATACGGCGTCAGGAAATCCGGCTGCCGCGCCCGCTCGCCGGTCATCCATCCGCCCGACGAGGTAACGACCCAGGCGGGCCGGTCGGCAAGCTTCCCGACCTTGCCTTCCGGTGTCGAATGGAATGTCCGCCCCACCCGAAGTACCTGATCGATCCAGGCTTTCAGGGTCGCCGGTACGGTGAAATTGTTCATCGGCGTTGAAATCACCAACCCGTCGGTCGTCTCAAGCTCGCCGATCAGACGTTCCGACTGCTCCAGCGCCACGCGCTCCTGCTCCGTTTGCCGGTCCGGTGGCACATACATCGCCCGCGTGAACACCGCATCGACGAAGGGCGGCGGATCGCGCGCGAGATCGCGCCGGAGCACGCGCAGTCCCGGCGCACGCTGGCACAAACGCTCCACCACAAGGGCTGCGGCGGCGCGGCTGATGGAACCCTCGAACCGCGGACTGCACTCCACCAGCAGCAGATTTTTCACGCCAACACCCTCATGTCAGGGCACGCCCGAAATGCAGCGCGGTCGAAAGCAGGCCCCAGCGGAAATAGAAGCGCTGGGCGAGCGCATTACCCAGACCGGTATCGAGGGTCAGCCAGACGCAGCCTTCGGATTTCGCCAGCCGGGCAACCTCGTCAAGCAGTTTCGCGCCGAGCCCGCCGCTGCGCCGCCCGTCCTGCACCACGAGATCGTCCACATAGACGAACCGCCCGCGAATCAGGTTTTCCTGCAACCGGTAGCCGGCAAGCCCGACCGCCTCGTCCTCTTCCCAGGCGGCCAGCAGGCGATACCCCTCGCCCTGCTGGCGGCGCACCCGGGTCAGGAATTCGGCCTCGCCCGAAAGATGCGGCCGCAACTGCCGCATCACCGGAAAGCAGGCCAAAATGTCCGCATCGGTTTCCGCGTGGCGGAGTTCGACGGGCCGGAATTCGATCGGCCCAGGTTCGGGCGCGCTCATGCCACCGCCTTGCCCGACCTGGCATCGTGCGTTTCGACATCATGGACGTAGCGCATCCCGATCGCGAGCCGGTTCCACACATTGATCTGTCCGATCAGGATGGTCAGATCGACGATATCCTTGTCGGAAAAATGCGCGCGCAGCGCCTCATAGTCGGCATCCGGCGCGTGGGTTTTGGCAACCCGGGTCAACGCCTCGGTCCAGGCCAGCGCGGCGCGCTCGGCCGGCGTGTAGACTGGCGATTCCCGCCAGGCGTTGAGCAGATAGAGCCGCTGCTCGGTCTCGCCGTTCTTCCGCGCATCTTTGGTGTGCATGTCGAGGCAGAAGGCGCATCCATTGATCTGCGAGGCGCGCGTTTTCACGAGTTCGATCAGGCTTCCGGGCAAAGCGGTCGTATGGATATACTCCTCCACCCGCCGCACGGCCTCGTAGCCGGCAGGGGCGATCTTCGACGGCATCAGACGTTCAGCGTGCATGTCGGTCACTCCATTGGTTGAATCGCCTGAACCTAAGGCGACAATGGCCTATGTTCATGAGCCAAAACCGGATAAAACGGCTGGGCCATGCCACAAACCCGGACCGCCCTGAACTCGGTCAGGCTCGACCGTTCCGCGCGCACCGCCCTGCACGAGCAGATTTATGAGCGCATCCGGCTGGCCATCGCAAACCGCCAGCTCGCGCCGGGCGAACGCCTGCCTTCGGCGCGCTCTCTTGCCAGCCAGCTCGGCACCGCGCGCGGCACCGTGGATACGGCCTATGCCCGGCTCACCGGCGAAGGCTACCTTCTTGCGCACGGCCAGGCTGGCACGACGGTCGCGCCGATGCTTCGACCCGATCCGGCCCCCCGGCCCGGCGCACCGGCGAAAATGCCCGTCAGCACCGACAGGGCAGACCGGATTCTGCCGTTCCAGATGGGCCTGCCGGCGCTCGACCTGTTTCCCCGTGCGCTGTGGGCGCGGCTGACCGCCCGGGCGGCTCGGCGGCTCGCGGGGCCCGGCCTCGCCTACCCCGATCCTGCCGGGCTGCCGTCCCTGCGCGAGGCAATCGCCGCCTATCTCGCGGTCTCCCGTGGCGTCGCCTGTCAGCCGGAGCAGGTCGTCATCACCGGCGGCTATCAGGTGGCGCTCGGCATTCTGGCCCGGCTCCTGCTGCGCCCTGGCGACCCGGTCTGGTTCGAGAATCCCGGCTATTTCCTTGCCCGCAGGGCACTCGAAGCCGCCGATGCAAGGCCGGTTCCGGTGCCGGTCGACGAAAACGGCCTCTGTGTCGACATCGCCCGGACCCACGCACCGGATGCGCGCCTCGCCGTGGTGACCCCCGCGCACCAGAGCCCGACCGGCGTTGCCTTGTCGCTACCCCGGCGTCAGGCCCTGCTCGCCTGGGCAGCGTCGGCCGGCGCCTGGATCGTGGAAGACGATTACGACAGCGAATTCCACTATGTCGGCCGCAAGCTTCCCGCACTGAAAAGCATCGACACCGCGGACCGGGTGATCTACGCGGGCAGCTTCAGCAAAACCCTGTTTCCCGGCCTGCGCCTTGGTTATCTGGTGATGCCGGCGACTCTGACCGGCCCGATGCTTGCGGCGCTCGATGCCGGCCGGCGCGGCGAGGCCGTGCTCGGTCAGTCGGTCGCCGCCGATTTCCTCGCCGAAGGCCATTTCGCGCGCCATCTCAGACGGATGCGCACACTCTACGCCGCGCGCCGGCAGGCTCTCGCCACCGCTCTCGAAGCTGCTTTCGGCAACCGCATCGAACTCGCCCCGCAAGCCGGCGGCCTGAGCATCCTGATGCGCCTTGCCGATGGCACCGACGATGCCGGACTGGTCCGCCGCGCCCGCGCCCACGGCCTCGCGCCCACCGCGCTGTCCGGTTATTTCATCGGCTCCGCCAGCCGGCGCGGCCTTCTGCTCGGCTTCACCAACACACCCGAAACCGAGGCCGTCCGCCACGCCCGAACGCTCATGCGCGCGATCCTCTGACCTGCGTTCTCGGACCGCTGTCCTCAGAGCCCGTTTCGGAACGGGGCGGTTGAGGGATGGCGAGGGATTTTTCGTCTCCGGCAGAAGAAATCGAAGCCGCGATGCGGGGACATCGGGGCAAGATTTCGACGAACCGGAGGCGGAAAAGACCTGCCAGACCGACCCGATCCTGTTTCGAAACTGGCTCTCAGACCGGATCGACCGGCGCCACCGGCACGCCGCCCGCCTCGATCGCCTCGCCCGCGAGCAGGCAGAGATCCTCGCGATACGGCCGGCTGACCACCTGAACGCCGACCGGCGTGGTGCCGATCAGTCCGGTGGAAACCGTCAGACCCGGCAACCCCGCGACCGGCAGGCCGATCTGGGTCGCCTGCGCCTGCCAGACCCGCCGGAAACTCGCCGCATCCTGCCGGTCGAGCCCGTCGGGAAACGGTAGTTCCGCCGAGACCGGCAGAAGCAGAACCGGGTGCGTGTCGAAGAATTTCAGCCATTCGCGCGCCAGGGTCGCCCGCCGCACCAGCGCCCGCGCGACGATATCCTTCGGCCAGGATTCCGCCCGTTCGCGGAACGCCTCGACGATGTTAAGCGCCCCGGGATCGCCCTCGCGTTGCGCCGCGCTTTCCAGACTGGAAAACCCGTCCCCCAGCCAGAGCTGGGACTGAATCTCGCACGCCTCGGCGAGCGACGGCACATCCTCGACGGTCTCGACGACCCACCCCGCCGCTTCCAGCCGCCTCGCCGCATCGAGCAGCGCGGCCTCAACCTCCGGCACGGTCGGCATCCCGCCGGGCCGGATGCACAAGGCGGCGCGGCGCGGCGCGGGCGGCCCGTCCAGCGGCGCCGGCATCCACCACGGATCGCGCGAATCGGGCGCCGCCATCGCGGCGAAGGCGGTGCGAAGATCGGCGATGCTGCGCCCGATCGGCCCGGCAACCGCCATCAGTTGCGCGCCGATCGAGCGTTCCGGCGACGACGCATTATACGCGGCGACCCGGCCGAGCGACGGGCGCAGCCCGTGAATGCCACAGGCATAGGCGGGATAGCGGATCGAGCCGGCGATATCGGTGCCCTGACCGATGCAGCCGATCCCCGCCGCGGTCGCTGCCGCCGCGCCACCCGACGACCCGCCC
>DASVGZ010000362.1:0-8105 GCA_036379275.1 Acidiphilium sp.
GCCGGCAGCATGACCTTCTGCTCCGACATGACCAGCCCGCCGGTCGAGTTCATGACCCCCGAAGGCCAGCCCACCGGGTCGGACATCGATATCGGCACCGCGATCGCCAAGGTCTTCGGCGTCAAGGCGGAATGGAAGAACATCCCCTTCTCGGGCCTGATCCCCGCCCTTCTCGCGCATCATTGCGACGTGGTGATCTCGCAGATGTTCGACAAGCCGAAGCGGCGCGAGGTGATCGACATGGTCGATTACATGTATTCGAGCGAATCGCTTCTGGTGCGCTCGGGTGACCCCGAGCACATCCATTCGCTCGACGATCTGTCCGGCAAGAAAGTCGCTGTCGAAAACGGCACGACCATCTTCGAGCTGATCGGCAAGCAGAACGACAAGTTCAAGGCCGAGGGCAAACCGCCGGCCTCGATCGTGGTCTACCCGAAAGATACCGACGCGCTGCTGGCGCTCCGCTCCGGGCAGGTCGATGTCTACGGCACCACGCTGGAAACCGCGGCCTACTACATGAGCAAGGCGCCCAACACGTTCGAGGTCGCCGGCCCGCCGTTCCACAGGATGCTGACCGCGATCGGCCTGAACAAAAACGACACCGGAATGAAAGCCGCGATCCAGACCGCGGTCGACGAGCTCCAGAAAAACGGCACGATTCCGGCCATTCTGAAGAAGTGGGGCATCGGCGGCGACCGGCTGGATAGCAAAGGCTGATGCATTTCGACTGGCCGTTTTTCTGGCACTACCTGTTCAGGCCGAGTTCCGCCTATCTCCACGGACTGATGCTCACCCTGGTGATGAGCATCATCGCCCAGAGCGTGGGCACGGTGCTCGGCCTGTTCGCCGCCCTCGGCCGGCTGTCGCGGATGAAGCCGCTCGGGCTCCTGATCCGCGGCTATATCTGGATCTTCCGGGGCACGCCGCTTC
Organism: Acidiphilium sp.; assembly: GCA_036379275.1. Classification (GTDB taxonomy): domain Bacteria; phylum Pseudomonadota; class Alphaproteobacteria; order Acetobacterales; family Acetobacteraceae; genus Acidiphilium. Next base: position 931 of record DASVGZ010000362.1, read on the forward strand.
TGGTGCAGATCGTGTTCATCTACACCGCGCTGGCGGCGGGCGGAATTTTCCAGTTCCGCACCATCTCGCTCGGCGTGCTGTCGATCCCGGGCAATGTCCAGGCCGGGCTGCTCGCGCTCAGCCTGAATGAAGCCGCCTACATGGCCGAGATCATCCGCGCCGGTATTCTCTCGGTCGATTCCGGCCAGACCGAGGCGGCAAAATCCCTCGGCATGACCTACGGGCTTTCGATGCGCCGGATCATCCTGCCGCAGGCGGCGCGCTTCGTGATCCCGCCGCTCGGCAACGAGTTCAACGGAATGCTGAAGAACACCACGCTGGTCAGCGTGATCGGCGTGCCCGAACTCCTGCTTTCCACCCAGGAACTGATATCCTCCACCTTCCGGGTGTTCGAGCTGTATTGCGTGGTCGCGCTCTACTACCTGACCCTCACCACCCTGTGGGGTTTCGTGCAGTACCAACTGGAAGCGAAATACGGCAAACGCTCGTCGGATGCCGGAACCGCGCCGGGCTTCGGCGAGCGCCTGTTCGGTTCGACCCTGTTCAGGGCAGCACTGGGAAAACGCGGATGAGCCTCGAAGCGGAAACGGTGCAACCGGCGGACCAGCAGGCCGAAATCATCGTGCAGGCAACCGATATCCGCAAATCCTACGGCCACAACGAAATCCTCAAGGGCGTGTCGCTTACCGTTCGGCGCGGCGAGGTGGTTGTGGTCATCGGCCCCTCGGGCTCGGGCAAAACCACCTTCGTACGCTGCCTCAACCACATGGAAAAAATCCAGGGCGGCCGCATCCTGGTGAACGGCCACCTGATCGGCTACCGCGAGATCCGGGGCAGGCTCGTCGAGGATCGCGAGCGCAGCATCGCCCGGCAGCGCCGCGAAATCGGCATGGTATTCCAGCGCTTCAACCTGTTCCACCACATGACCGCGATCGGCAACATCATCGAGGCGCCGGTTCGCGTGCTCGGCATTCCCGAAGCCGAAGCACGCGCCTTCGGCCACGAACTGCTCAAGCGGGTCGGCCTCGCCGACAAGGCAAACTCCTATCCCGAACAATTATCCGGTGGCCAGCAGCAACGGGTGGCAATCGCCCGTGCGCTCGCGATGAAGCCGCGCCTGATGCTGTTCGACGAACCGACCTCGGCGCTCGACCCCGAAATGATCGGCGAGGTTCTCGAAGTCATGAAGGAACTCGCGCGCGACGGCATGACCATGGTCGTCGTCTCGCACGAAATGGGTTTCGCCCGCGAAGTCGCCGACCGGGTGGTGATGATGGCCGATGGCCAGATCGTCGAGGAAGGTCCGCCCGAACAGATCTTCGTCAATCCCGCCCACGCAAGAACGCGGACATTCCTTTCGAAAATCCTGTCAGCGGGCAGAGAACCGGCTCACAGATAACTCGCGCCGACCTCGCGCTCGAAGCGTCCCGGATCGCCTTCCCAGATGATCCGCGCATGTTCGAGAACATAGACGCGATCCGCATGGGGCAACGCAAAGGTCACATTCTGCTCGCCGAGCAGAACCGTAATCGGCGTGGTGTTGCGCAACAGTTCGAGCGCCTTGGAAATCTGCTCCAGAATCACCGGTGCGAGCCCCAATGTCGGCTCGTCGAGGATCAGCAGTTTCGGCCGCATCATCAGCGCCCGCGCGATCGCCAGCATCTGCTGCTCGCCGCCCGACAGCGTGCGTGACGCCTGGGCCTGGCGGCTTCGCAATATCGGGAACAGATCGAACAGCCACTCGATCTGCTTCGTGCTTTCCTCCACCGTCAGATGCTGGCCGCCGAGATCGAGATTCTCCCGCACCGACATGGTGCCGAACAACTCGCGGGACTCGGGGCACTGGACGATGCCTGACCGTGCGATCGCCCCGGCCGATTTCCCGGCCAGTTTCCCGCCCTGCCATTCGATCGTCCCGGAATAGGGAACGAGGCCGGAAATCGCGTTGAACAGCGTGGTCTTGCCCGCGCCGTTGAGCCCGACGACCGAGACGAATTCGCCCGCGCGCATCGTGATCGACACGTTATCGAGCGCCTGCGCCTTGCCGTAGAACACGCTGACATCCTTGATGTCGAGCACCGGCGCCTCGTCCTTGGCCGCGGCGGCGGGGCGAGCGGCAACCTCGATCGCGCCGCCGAGATAGACACGACGGACCGTCTCGTTGCGCATCACCTCGTCGGGCAGCCCGTCCGCGACATATTCTCCGAGATACATCGCGAACACCCGATCCACCATCGCCGCGACGCTCTTGACGTTATGATCGACCAGAAGCACCGCGAGGCCGGCTTCGCGAAAACCCTCGATCAGGGCCGAGAAGGAACGCACCTCCGGCGCGGTCAGCCCGGCGAAAGGTTCATCCACCAGAACCACCTTGGGGTCGCGCGCGATCGCCTTCGCGAGTTCCATCCGGCGCAGATCGGCGAATGGCAGCCCGGCCGGCAGGCGGTCGAGCACATGGTCGAGTTCGCAGCGCGCCGCGATCGCCCGCGCCGCCTCGTCCACCGCCCTTGTGTGGGTCAGGCTGAGAAACGAATCCGGCAGAAGCGCGAGCTTGATGTTCTCCAGAACGGTCTGCCGGTGCAGAGGCCGCGAATGCTGGAACACGAGGCTGATCCCCGCACGGGCGATCCGGTGGGTCGGCCAGCCGGCGACCTCGACGCCGTTGAGCTTCACCGATCCGGCGTTCGGCTTCTCGATCCCCATGATCAGCTTCATCACGGTGGACTTGCCCGATCCGTTCGGCCCGATCAGGCCGAGAATCTCGCCCGGCTTGATGTGAAAGCCGATATTCTTCACCGCGACCAGTCCGCCGAACCGTTTGACCAGTCCGCTCGTCTCGAGCCCGGCAACGCCGGTTTCGGCCGGCGCCGGAACCGTGCCCGCGCCGATCTCCCGCACCTGGCTCATGCGCTCCTCCTGTGCAGGATCGCGCCGAGGAACCCGTCCGGGAAGAACAGGATCACCGCGAGAGCGATCCCCGAGACGACGAAGGTGTTGAGCTGGCCGAGCGGGCGCAGCAATTCATTGGCCATGATGATGAACACGGCGCCCAGCACCGAGCCGACGATGGTCCGCCGCCCGCCGAGCACCGCCATGATGATCACCTGAACGTCGATCGAGATGCTGATCACGGTGCCGACCGAGGCCGTGCCCATATAGAACACCATCATCCCGCCCGCGAGGCCGGAGAACAGCGCGCTGACGCAGAACGCCGCGATCTTGTGCTTTGTCACGTTGAAGCCGAGCGCCGAAGCCTCGGTCGCATCCTGGCCGATCGACTGAAGGATCAGCCCGAGCGGCGACCGTGACAGACCGTAGAGTATGATCGTGCAGATCACGAGGAAACCGAGCGCGTATTCGTAATTCACCGCGGTGTTGATCGAAAGCACGCTCTGCGTGGTCATGCCGATCTCGCCGCCGGTATATTTCGCGAAAATCACGATCACGTTTTGCAGCAGAAGCACCGCGACCAGGGTGACCACGCCGAAATAGGGTCCGGTCAGCCGCAACGCGGGCACGGCAAGCAGCAAGCCGCCGACCACCGCGACCACCGCTCCGAAGATGATGCAGACCGGAATCGATACCCCATAGAAAAAATTGAGCATCGCCGCGCCATAGGCCCCGAGGCCAATCAGCGCGGTCGGCCCGAAATTCACCTCGCCGGCATAGCCGAACAGAAGATCCCAGCTCATCGCGAACACGCCGAAATAATAGGCGACGGTGAGCACCCCGAGAAAATAGGCCGAGATCCACCACGGCCCGACCGCCGCGACGATGGCAAAGAGAACCGAAATCCAGAAGCCGGGGCGTTTGAAGAGTGTCATCTGCCCCTCCCTCAACGCCGGCCCAGAATGCCCTGGGGCCGCAGATAGATCACGATCACCAGAAGGATCAGCGCCGGGATCGGCCGCAGGGTCGGCGAGATCAGATAGACGGTCAATGTCTCGATATAGCCGACGATATAGGCGGCGAGCACCGAACCCGACACGCTGCCGAGCCCGCCCATGATGACGATCGCGAACGCGCTCGCGGTCAGGTCTCCGGCATTCGCCGTGCTGGTGCCGAGGAACGAGGCGAGCAGAACGCCGGCAAGCCCGGCGAGCAGGCCATAGACGGTCCAGACCAGAAAATGGATGCTCGAAAGATCGGTGCCGAGCAGGGTCAGCCCGCGCGGATTGATCGCGGCGGCGAGCAGCGCCTTGCCGGTCCGGGTGCGGTTGATGAGCATCCAGAGCAGCCCGATCACGATCCAGCTTATCACCGCGAGCAGGATTTCGTTGGTCGGCGTCCGCACGCCACCGATATTGGTCACGCCCTTGATCAGCGGCAGCATGGTCACCGGATTGTCGGTGAACAGATAATCGAGTCCCACCTGGATCATGATGCCCCAGAGCAGGGTGCCGGTCAGGACGAAAATCTCGGTCTCGTTGTGCGGAATCGCCTTCGAGTTCTGAATCGGGCGAACGACCACGAAATAGGTGACATAGGCCGTGGCCAGCCCGGCCAGAATGCCGAGCCCGGCTCCGCCCCATGGGCCGAGCGCGGTGTTGCCGGCAACCAGCCAGCCGACGACCGCCGCCACCACCATGATGCCGCCGTGAGACAGGTTGAGCACGCCGGACACCCCGAAGATCAGGGTGAACCCGACCGCGCCCAGCGCGTAGAGGGAGCTGATCGCGAAGCCGTCGATCAGGATCTGGAGCGCGAGATGCATGGCCATCCTGGATTAAAGCGTTTCCCCGACGCGAAACCTGAACGATTTTCGCGATTCCTGCACCCGCGCCCGGCGGATGAGGCAGCGTGCGGCCCGGCAGTATTCATCCACCGGGCCGCGTCCATCGGGATCAATTCTGGCCGGACTTTTCGGCCGGCATCTTGATGAAGGACGGGAAGACCAGTTTCGCCTTGCAGATCGACCGCGGCCAGACGCAGACCTGCTTGCCGTTCTGCCACTGGATGGCGGTGCCCATGATGTAGTCCGGCCCGACCTTGAGCGAATTGGTGTAGGGGCTGTCCTTGCCATAGAAGGCGACCCGGCCGAGCGTGCCCATGTAGTCGGTCTTCTCCAGCGCCGTGACCAGTTTGTCCGGATCGGTCGAACCCGCCCGCTTCACCGCCTCGGCAATGACATAAACGTCGTCATAGGCCGAATACCCGTCATAGGCCGGGGTCGCGCCGTAGCGTTTGGTGTAGGCCTCGGTGAACGGAATCGTCTTCGGCGTCAGCGCGACGCCGGGCGCCGCCGCCGTCGCGGTGATCACCCCTTCCGCCGCGCCATTGGTATCCTTCCAGAACGAACTGGTCGTCGCCTGCGAGCTTTGCCCGGTCATCGGAATCGGCACCTGCTGGGCGCTCCACTGGACTGTCGGCTGCACGCCGACATGACTGATCCCGGCGACGATCATCTGCGGATGTTCAGCCTCGATCTTCTGAAAGATCGCGGTGAAATCGTTCGTATCGGGGTTGAAGCGCATCTGCGAAAGCACCTTCACCCCGGCCTTCGGCAGGCACTTCATGTATTCCTTGTCGAGCGGCAGGGTCCAGGCCGCATCCTCGCTCATGATCGCCGCGGTCTTGAGCCCATACGGCTTGACCAGAAGATCCGCGGTCTGCATGCAGATCACGGAAGCAAGCTTCTCCGAATTCATCCAGCCGTCGAACATGTATTTGTATTTGTTGTAGTCGGCATGGACCTGTTCGGTGATCTTGGTGCTCGCGGCCCCCGGCGTGATCGTCGGCATGTGCAGCCGCGCCGCCCAGGGCTCGACCGCCAGCGCAATCTCGGATTCATACGAGACGAGCACGGCATTGACGTGATCCTGTTCCACCGCGCGCTGATAGGCGCGCACCGCGTCGGCGGCGGAAGAATGATCATCGAAGGTGAACAACTGGATCGTTCGACCGCCGATCCCGCCTTTGGCATTGATCTCGTCGGCGGCGAGTTGCGCCGCCTTGGTCAGCGAGGCGCCGGCAACCGAGGATTCCTCGCCGATCACGCCGATCTTGATCGGCGGCAACGCGGCCTGCGCCGCCATCATGCCGATCCCGCCGACAACCACACCGGCCGCCGCCAGCATCGCCATCCGCCCAACCCCGAATCCGGATTTGTTCCGCTTCATGGTCCACTTCCCCCTACATCATACGTTCTGTCTTGATGACATTTAATATAAATTATTCGCCAAGCTTGCCTCTAAAAGCCGCCCTGTCAACCATGAATTTCACGACAAGGGAAATCCGCCGGATCCCTCGCAACCTTTTGACCCGATCGGGAAACGACTCGAACCCGACGCCGGACCCGACGATGGAATGGCCCGGCGAATCTCCCGCGCCGGGCCACAGATCCGGGATCAGTTCTGCCCGGCAGGCTCCGGCATTTTCAGGAAGGCCGGGAAGACCAGCTTCGCCTTGCAGATCGAGCGCGGCCAGACGCAGACCTGCTTGCCGTCCTGCCACTGGATCACCGTTCCGGTCACATAACCCTTGCCGATCTTCATTCCGTGCGCGAACGGACTGTCCTTGCCGTAGAACACAATCCGGCCGAGCGCGCCGACATAGTCGGTCTTCTCCATCGCCGCGAGCAGTTTTCCGGGGCTGGTCGACCCCGCCCGCTTCGCCGCCTCGGCAATGATGTAAACATCGTCATAGGCCGAATACCCGTCATAGGCCGGGGTCGCGCCGTAGCGTTTGGTATAGGCCTCGGTGAACGGAATCGTCTTCGGCGTCAGCGCGACGCCGGGCGCCGCCGCCGTCGCGGCGATCACCCCGTCAGCCGCGCCATTGGTGTCCTTCCAGAACGTGCTTGTCGTCGCCTGCGAACTCTGGCCGATCATCGGCAGCGGCACCTGCTGGTCATGCCACTGGATCGTCGGCTGTACCCCGACATGACTGATCCCGGTGACGATCATCTGCGGATGCTTCGCCTCGATCTCCTGAAAGATCGGCGTGAAGTCATTCGTATCGGGGTTGAAGCGGATCTGGCCCAGCACCTTCACACCCGCCTTCGGCAGGCATTTCTCGAGTTCGGCATCGTAAGGCAGGGTCCAGGCCGCATCCTCGCTCATGATCACGGCGGTTTTCAGCCCATATGGCTTGACCAGAAGATCCTTCGTCTGGTCACAGGCGAGTTCGGCCATCGCATCCGAGTTGATCCAGCCGTCGAACATGTATTTGTTCTT
>DASVGZ010000363.1:0-2618 GCA_036379275.1 Acidiphilium sp.
GGCGTGAACAAGCTTCTCGCCACCGTCCGCGAGGCCGATGCGGTCTGGAACAAACGCATCACCACCAGCGCACTCAATCGCTGGTTCGAGAGTGCCCTCGAACGCTTCCCGCCGCCGCTGGTCGATGGCCGCCGGCTCAAGCTCCGCTACATCACCCAGGTGAAGGCGCGCCCGCCCAGCTTCGCCCTGTTCGGCACCCGCGCCGAAACGACGCCGGAGACCTATCAGCGCTACCTGATCAACAGCCTGCGCGAGAAGTTCGACCTGCCCGGAACGCCGATCCGCCTGTCGCTCCGCGGCACGAAAAACCCCTACGCCGAAGACTGATTTTCAGGCCCGGTAGATGGTCGGGAACCAGTCCTCGCGCAGCTTCTGGCCATCGGTCATGCCATGCCCGGGAAATGGCGGCGAGGTCCGCCCCGGCCTTGTCACGTAGCGGGCATCGTCGCCCAGGAGCCGAAGCGAGAATGCCCGCCGCCGCGTGCCGGCATTGTTGCCGCGCGCGCCGTGCAGTGTCCTGTAGTCGAACGCGACGGCATCGCCCGGCTGCATCTCCCACTCCAGCACCCGGTATTTCTCCGGTTCGGCATCGGGGTCGGGGACCGGCATATAGGCTTCCGCATCCGGATAGAAATTCTCCTCGGAGAGCCAGCGCGTCGGCAGAACCGGCTTCGCCCACCGGTGCGACCCGGCGACGCAGCGCAACGACGCTTCCCGCACCGGATCCATCGGCGACCAGAAGCTGACTGTCTGTCCGCCCCCGACGAAATAGTACGGGCTGTCCTGATGCCACGGAGTCGGCTTCGACGTTCCGGGTTCCTTGACCAGGACATGATCGTGGAACACCTGAACGCTCCGTGATCCCATCAGCCGCGCCGCCGCTTCGGCGGCCGGCGAATGGCGGATCGCGTCCTCGAATTCGGGGATCCGGGTCCAGTTGCAATAATCGTCGAAAAACCGGCCGCTCTCGCCGGCCTTCAGGTTCTCGGCGGCATAGGGCCCCGGCTCTTTCATGTTGCGCTCGATCCCGGCGCGCAGGGTCTCGACCCAATCCCTGAACAACCCCCGAACCAGAACCGCGCCGTCCCGCTGGAATGCGGCGATCTGGTCCTGATTCACCAAAGTTTCCGTGCTCATCTGGTTCACTCTCCGATCCGGTGTCGGAGACAGAATGCCGGGAGCCGATGATAGTTTCAAATAATATAATTTTATCGTAGATATCGATTTATGCTATCGGTTACGCTCAGACAGCTCGAATATGCGGTCGCGGTCGAGCAGCATCGCGGCGTTTCGGCGGCGGCGGAGGCGCTCCATGTCTCCCAGCCGGCGCTTTCCACCGCCATCGCCCAGTTGGAGGGCCATCTGGGTCAATCCCTGTTCATCCGGCGCAAGGGCGCATCGTGCGTGCCCACCGCGTTCGGCCGGGGTTTTCTTGATGATGCGGCGCGCCTTCTGGCCGATGTGGGAAACCTGGTCGATCCGGACGGGTATCGCGCCGAATCCCGGCGCCCGGTCACGATCGGCTGCTTCGAGGATCTCGCCCCGCTGATTCTGGCGCCGATGCTGCTCCGGCTGCGTGAACTCCGCCCGGAAACGCCGATCATTACCCGCGTCGGCGGGTTCGAGATGGTGTCAGAACAGATGCTGCTCGGTCAGATGGATTTCGCGATCACCTACGATCTCGGACTCGATGACCGGTTCGCCCGCCATCAGGTCGCGATGGTCCGGCCCCACGCCATTGTCGCCGCCGACCACAAGTTCGCCTCACTCGATTCGGTCAGTCTTTCGCAACTTGCGACTGAACCGCTGATTCTGGCCGATCAGGATCTCAGCATCCGCCACATGATCGACCTGTTCCGCCAGCGCGGCCTTACGCCGGAGATCGTCCATCGCGCGGCATCGCTGGAAATCATGCGGAGCCTCGCCGGCAACGGCTTCGGCGTCGGCCTGTCCTACACACGGCCGCAGACAGGGCAGAGTTATGACGGCAAGGCACTGGTTCTGCTGGATCTCGCCGACCGGCGGATCGCCGAACCGGTGATCGTCGCGAGTCTTGCGGTCAACGGGCTTACCGGCTTCGCCGAGGCGCTGATCGAGGTGGTCTCTGCCTTGAACATTCGGCAATGAGACAGAGACGGTCTACAATTCCCCGACCAGAACACAACCGGAATCGAGGAGGGCCAGCATGGCGCGGTTTACAGGCAAGGTCGGTGTGATCACCGGAGCGGCGAGCGGCATCGGCCGTGCGATCGCCGAGCAGTTCGCGCGCGAAGGCGGCCACTCGGTCATCGCCGACCTCAATATCGACGCAGCGCGAAAAGCCGCCGACGAAATCTCCGCATTCGGGCCGGAAGCCTTCGCGGTCGGGATGGACGTGTGCGACGAAGCCCAGGTGCAGACGGGCATCGACGCGACGGCGGCAAAATTCGGCCGGATCGACATGCTGGTCTGCAATGCGGGAATCCAGATCGTCCATCCGGTTCACGAGTTCCCGTTCGCCGACTGGAAAAAGCTTCTCGCCATCCATCTCGATGGCGCCTTCCTCACCACCAGAGCCTGCCTCAAATACATGTACGCGCAAAAGAGCGGCGCGATCGTCTACATGGGTTCGGTTCACT